>JAFYPA010000088.1 GCA_017560085.1 Clostridia bacterium | reverse complement strand
CTCTCAGTACTATATTGCATCCGGAAGCCCGTCTCTGACTGAATCCGTTGATACAACAAAGGAAGGCGTTGTGCTTGCGGATACAGATGCTCACGTTATCTTTGATGATATTACAATAGTAAATAATTCCGATACAGGTGAACCTTCAATTATTGCGAAGGGTGCGGATGTTACTCTTACAAAAAATGTAATTGTAGACACACAGAACGAAAAGACTCTTATCATCCGTGCAAATGCGGACAGCAGAAGCGACATTGTCGGTAATACAATTACAATCGAAACTCCTTCTGCACTGAACATTCAGGCTTGCGGCTTCTCGAGCAAAATCAGTACAATCACAGGAAATGTTGTATATAACATCGGCGAAAATGCAAACATCAAGGACTTCCTCATAGCAGGTAAGGGAAGCGCAAATAACATTATCACCGGTGATGTTTATGTTAATATAACAGACAATGCAACGGTTGAAAGCATCAACATCTCCGATTCAAGCGCAAAGATTGACGGCAACCTTTACATAAGTGTTGAAGATAATGCAACAGTTTCCGGAAGCGGTATCACACTTACAAGCGGTGCTCTGACGGGAAATGCCGTTATAAGCATTCTCGGCGGTACGGTTGCGGGACTCAGCAATACAAAGGTTGCAGGAAAGACAGTTGTTGTTATTGACGAGGAGAATGCAAGTGTAACAGGCACGGTTAATGCAACCTCCGTAGTCAACTACAACGGTACTCTCGGTACTGTTACGCCAACAAATGATTGCACAAAGCTTAATATTGTTCCCGGGGAAAATGTTAAGTATGTAAGAATTACAAACGGCACAGACATCAAGGAATACAACAAAGCAGGAGACGAGGTTACTCTTGCCTCCGAAGGCTTTACTGTTGACCTTGCCGAAGGCACAACAAATGTTGATTTCCTTACCGAAGGCTCAGAGGATACAACTGTTGAATTGACAGTAACTTATGTTGATGAAATCGGCAACGGCGCGTCCTCGAATACTATTGAAGGTGGCGAAATCACAATTAAGGATGCTCCCACAGCGACAGGCTATACATTTGTGGGCTGGTCTGACGGCGAAAATGTATATTCTGCAGGCTCTGCATACACTCTTACCGTAAATACAACATTCACAGCTGTATGGGAAAAGATGCTCTTCAGCGGCGGTAACGGTACAGAGAACGACCCCTATATCATCGCAAATGCATCCGATTTCAAGCAGCTTACAGATGATGTAAATGGCGGCGAAACTCATACGGGTGTATACTTCAAGCAGACCGCAAACATCGATATGGCAGGCGTTGAAGGCTATAACGGTATGGACGAGTCCAAATATTTCAGAGGATATTACGACGGCGCAGGTCATACAATCAACGTAAATATTGTAAATACATCAGGTCAGAGCGGTATCTTCTCCCGTATAAGCAACCTTGGTTATATTATTAATCTCGGTACAACCGGTACTGTTTCCACAGCGGGCAAGGCGGCAGGTATTGCTTTGTATATCCACAGTAACGC
Source organism: Clostridia bacterium (assembly GCA_017560085.1). Lineage (GTDB taxonomy): Bacteria > Bacillota > Clostridia > Oscillospirales > CAG-382 > SIG622. Next base: position 23,457 of record JAFYPA010000088.1, on the reverse strand, counting down.
AAAGGGTGCAAGCATTATAAACTGCTGGTCATCCGTTAACGTAATAAGCACAAGCGGAAATAATGTAGGCGGTATTACTGGACAAATCAATACCTCCGCTACGTTAGCCGTTGTTGCAAATTGCTATTTCACAGGTACTATTACCTCTGCAGGAACAAGCGGTATCATGTGCGGAAACGAAACAGGCAACACAATCGCAAATACAATCAAGCCCTTCAAGAACAATTACTTTGTCGGCAATTCCGGCTATACCGAGGTTAAGGGTGCTTACGAAAGACTTTCCTCCGATGAGATTTCCAATGCATATAAGACTCTTAACGAAAACATTGCCACAAAGGATTACGGCATTGACAGCGAGCTTCTTATGACATGGTCCGAAACTACATCTGCAGGAGCAGCATTCGGTGTGCCCGCACCCGAGAAAACATACTCTGTGACATATTTAACCGATAAGGGAACAGCTCCCGAAGGAGAATCCGACATAGTTGAAGGTACATCCTATAAGCTTGCTGATGCATTGATTGCCGACGGTTATACATTTATGGGCTGGTCTGACGGTGTAACAACATACGAAGCGGGCTCAAGTATTACAATTACAGCTGATGTAACATTCACAGCCGTATGGGTTGAAAACGGACCTCAGGAGGTAATCGACACAATTAAGGTTACATTCGCAAGAGAAAACGGCACTTCTCCTACGAGCTTTGCAAAAATGTATATCTATTCTGATAATACAAAGGATGAGCTTATAACTGCAATTGCACTCGAAAACGAGACAACAGATACATCCGAAGTAACTGCGGAAGTAACACTTCTTGAAGGTACATACTACGCAGAGGTTGTAAAGAACGGCTATCTTACATTCGCAACCGAGATAACTGTGACAGATACATTCTCAATGGATGAAATCAAGCTTATTCCCGGTGATATAAAGGGAAGGTTTGAGGATGAATGCGGTGACGGAATCATTGATATAGACGACTTTACAAGAGTCCTCAGAGGCTTTGCAAAGGATGCCACAGTTGAACTTAAGGCTGCTGTTGACATCAACGAGGACGGAAGCATTAATGTATCGGATATCGGATATATCAAGGCTAATTTCGGCAAAACTTCAGCTAATGTGAAATAATTAATAAAGAAAGACACTCATATGGCATAACGGCTGTATGGGTGTTTTTTGTTAAAATGATTATATTGTACAAATATTAGTATAAATTATCTCTTGATTTTGTCGCTTTTATGTGGTATAATCAAACAAAAAATGAGCGGAGGCAAATTATGAAAAAACGTATTTTATTCAAAGCATTCCTTGCAGCACTTTCATTATCTGTTTTTATGGTTCAATTATCTCTTACTTCTTTCGCACAAACCCAAAAGCCCTTGTTTACCATAAATTACGGCGAAAAATGCTCAGGCATCGTAAATAAGGCAGCAACAGCTACTGTTACACTTAAGCACGAGGCCGACGGTGAAATCTGTGCAAGAGTCGTTCCGAATACGATTAATCCGTCAGATGGTTTCGTCGCACTTGATTGCTTCGGACTTTCTTTTACCGGTGAACAGCTTGCTCAAGCAAAATATGCCTCTGTAAAGTATAAGTATACCGCGCCCGAGGGAAAAGACGTTGCTGAAAAAATGTCTATCCGTATTATGAAAAACGGTGATGCACTTGATTCTTCAACCATGGTTGTTTCGAAAAATAAGCATGTAGTCGGGGAGTGGGCGTATGCTTATTTTGACCTTTCTCCCATTGTCGGAAAAGTAAAAACAGACGGTACATTCCGTCAGATTCATTTGTACCCCTTCGGTCAGAGTGTATCTCCCTCAAGAATGACAGAGGGAACTGAAATGCTGATTTCCGAAATTGCTTTCTGGGCTGAAAATCCCGATGTCAATGCACAGTATACGGTTTCTTTCCTTAAAGGCGACCCTGATGCAGAGGGAACTACACCGAAGGATATTGTTATAAAGGCGAATGAATCATATACACTTCCCGAAAATCCCTATGCGATTGAGGATTCTGTTTTTGTAGGCTGGAAATCAAGTGCCGACGGTATAACCCATAACGCAGGTACTAAGCTAACTTGTAATGAGCAGGATATAACATATACGGCAGTATTCAAGAGCTCTGTTGCTACTCCCGACACAAGGGTTATTCCCTTGTCAAGCTACCAGGGAGGAATTGTAGACAGATGTGATACCGCAACTGCAAGTGTTGTTACGGTTGACGGTGATTCTCTTGTAAAGATTGTTCCCAATGCAGCAACCACAAAGCCTGACATTGATATTACTCTTGACAGCTTTTACAGCCAGACAACCGATAAAATAAATATCGGCGAATATACATATGCAGCCGTAAGATATTACATTGACGGTACACTTCCCAAGGAAGCAAAATTCGGCATCAGAATTATGAAAAACGGCAATATACTTACCGCAAGTACACAGTTCAAATCACTTGAAAATGTTGTCAGCGGTAAATGGGACTATGCTGTATTCGACCTTTCAGAGCTTAAGTCAAAGCTTGTACCTGAGCTTTCCGAGCACTTTTTGAAGCAGATACATATAGCTCCCACATTCGGAATCAAAGCAAAGGAGTTTACGGGTAACGAAGCTATTTACCTTGAAAATCTGATTCTCTTTAAAGAAAAGCCCGAGCTTGCCGTACACGAAAAATATATGAACGGCTACGACGGCGGCATCTTCAAGCCCAACGGTAATATGACAAGAGCAGAAGCCTGTACAATTGTTGCAAGACTTTCCGCAGGCTCGGATGATCTTGTAAGCACAGACAAAGCAACCGCTTTTGCCGATGTAAAAACAGCAGACTGGTATTATAAGTATGTTTCTTATGTAGAATCTCTCGGTTATCTTAAAAGCTACAGCGGTAATTTAGAGCCCAATAAGGAAATAACAAGAGCCGAGTTCGTAGAGCTTGTTTACAATATGGGACTTCTTACGGATAAGGGTCTTAACGGTACATTCACCGATGTTACCGCCGAGCATCCCAAGGCATCCGTTATATCCGCAGCCGGTAAAGCAGGTCTTGTCAACGGCTATGATAACGGTGACGGTACATTCAGCTTCAAGCCCGACAATACCATTACCAGAGCAGAGGTAGTGAAGGTAATCAATAACGCACTTTCAAGAAGCATTGATACTTCTGTGCTTTCATCTGATGTGAAGTACAGCTTTAATGATGTCGCAAAGGACTTCTGGGCATATCCCGATATTATGGAAGCTACACTTACCCATCTTGAAAATAATGGAAAATGGGTATATGCTGTTACAAATCCTATTTCACTCATAGGTGACGAAAGCAGAGCCGATATTTCAAAGGGTAAAGAATACCTTGAATATGTTGAAGAGCTTACCGAAAAGAGAATAAACGAAATAAGAACAACTTCCACTACGGTTTCCGTTTCGGGAACAAAATACTATGTTTCAAACAGCGGTAACGACTTCAACGACGGTAAAACTCCCGAAACAGCATGGAAAACTATCGAGAAGGTTAATTCCGTTGCATTAAAAGATGGTGACGGTGTATTCTTCAAGCGAGGCGATATCTACCGCGAACGCATCAAAACTCGCAGCGGTGTAACATATTCCGCATACGGCGAAGGTGACAAGCCTAAGATTTACGGCTCACCCGAGGATGGCGCGGATAAGTCAAAGTGGTCGCTTGTGGAAGGCACTGATAACATCTGGGTATTCTATCAGAAGCTTCCCGATGTGGGTATGATTGTGCTTGACGGCAACATCGGTTACAAGGAAATTCCCGACTGGTATAACGGAGAATATTTTGTCCGCGACAGCAAGGGAACAGTTCGCTTTGATATAAAGAAGGAGCTTGATAAGAATCTTGATTTCTTCTCTGAAATTAAATCCGATAATCTTAATACTCCCGCAACTGTTTATCTGCGCTGTGATGAAGGTAATCCCGGCGAGGTTTATAAAAACATCGAGTTTGCAACAAAGGGAAATATAATCTCAATTTCAGGCGTAAACATAACAATTGATAATCTTTGCGTTATGTACGGTGGCTCTCACGGAATCGGAAGCGGTACAACAAAGAATTTAACCGTCACCAATTGCGAAGTCGGTATGATTGGTGGCTCGCTCCTTAGATTCTATCCCGATAAATTCGGTCAGGTTGTAAGATACGGTAACGGTATAGAAATATACGGCGGCTGTGACGGATATACAATCGATAACTGTTATGTATATCAATGCTACGACGCAGGCGTTACGCACCAGTACGATAATGGTGGCATAAATAATATTTCAATGTATAATATTACTTATTCCAATAACGTAATCGAGCGTTGTGTATATTCCATTGAATACTTTAACGGCAACGGTGACAATGAAAATGTAATCCGTGACGGCAAAAACTACAAAATCGTCGGAAATATTCTCCGTCTTTGCGGATACGGCTGGGGACAGCAGAGACCCAATCCCGGAGCATCCACACATATTCAGGGCGGTTCAAGCAGAAATGAGTATGAAAAGGGCACTTATATTATAGAGAATAATATATTCGACAGAGGTCTTGACAGCCTTGTAAGATCAGGTGCATCTCATAAGGCTTGGGGACCCATATACCGTAACAATACATACATCCAGAAGCTGGGACTTCCTCTCGGCAAAACCGTCGGAACTACAAATCTTGTGTTTGACTATGTTGCGGATATCACAATTGCAGACTCTCTCGGAGATACAGAAGCAGAGGTTTATTGGATTTCGTAATGTTGCTATATTTTGTTGTAGTATGGAACAATGATACTCAATCAGTGATTATTTCCCCCGAAAATGGAACAATTCTTGATCCTGAAGACGGTTGTGTTATGTGCCGCCTTAATGCAGGGTGGAATAGTGTCAATACAGAACCAGAGCAGATATACGGCATTAAAAATTGAATACAGATTCTTCGTAACAAAATACAATATTCAAATCAAATTACAAAAAGAAACGGCTGTCATCAAGACAACCGTTTCCTTTTTATATACAATAATTAATATTCGTCAATCGTTGACTATCTTCACAATAAGACCGGGCTCGGATGTATCACCCTCGTGATTACAGCTTGTGCCGATTGTGTTGATAAGGTCTCCGGGGAGATATACTCTTCCGTTTTCGATTCTGCATTCCGCTGTAACATCAAGCGCCTTGTCGGAAAGTAAATCCTGCATGAGAATCCTTGATGCTTCCTTTACAGCAGTGCTCTTGAGTGTAAGAGAAGCATAATAGCCGAACACGCCCGTTGTATCTGCGGACTTTATATCCTGAACAACATCACATCTGGGTACAAAATATCTTCTGCCTTGAGTTCTGCCGAGGGTTGCAATGGATGTAACACCGCAAGGATGAAGTGCTGATACAACATAAGGAACAAAGCCTTCGCGATCTTCGGTAACTTCTGCGGGGGAAAGACCTCTGCTGATTCTTGCGGGACCCTTTCTTTCAATGTGGTCGCCGTCCTTGTACTTCCACCACGCTTCGATTTCCTTTGCCTGCTCAACTACATCCCAGAAATCTGTAAGCCAGTTTTCGTCAATAAATGTATCCTTGCCGTTAACCGAGAACGCAGGAGCAATTCTGTGCCAGCGAACAGTTCTTGTAACCTCGTCTGTCTTGGTCTTTAATTGTCTGTGAAGAGCAGGGAAGGACGGGTCGGGTCTGCCGTCGGGAAGAGGACCTGTCATATTATGTCTTGTTACGTCAATGGCACATCCGAGAGCCGCTGCTGTGTATACCTCGTCCATACAGTTGATGTAGCCGAGATAGCCATCTTCCGCATCGAACTTGAAGTCAAAGGCGAGCTTTTCAAGGGTTATCGGAATAGCAAGAAGTGTAAATACGTCATATGTACGGTAGCTGTCAGCGAAGGGAATCATATCGGGAACAATTGCCTGCTCTGCGATAAGATTGGGCGCATACTTGAAGCGAAGGTCTGTTATAAGCTTTCTTACAGCAAATGTGTTACAGTCACGACCCCAGTCAAGCTTCCAGTAAAGCCATCCTGCTTCGTTTGCCCATTTAAGCCTTTCAGACCAGTATTCCTCGTCTGTCTTTTCCTTTGCAAGAGGGGACTTCTCAACGCAAATCCATCCGCCAAGACCCTTCCAGCCGAGCTCCTTGATTTTCTTGGAAAGCTTCTTCATTGATTCAACATTTCTCTTTGCATCAAAGGGCTCACCGGGAACATAGAAGCTGGGGAATTTATCCTCTGCAAGAATCTGGCTTGCATACCACGGGTCCTTTTCCTTCAGAAGCGCTCCTATCGGAATATCCCAGCTATCGTCAAGAAGGTAAATAAGGTCACGGCGTGCATCCTTGTAAAGATGATTTGCCCAGCCTCTGCCGACCTTTCTGTCCTCCTGTTCGTTGCCCGTACCGAAGATGTTCTCCTCTGTCATATTGTCTCTCTGACCCTGCGGACCTGCGTTGTTACATCTGAAAAGCTGTACCTGCCAGGTGCAGAAATAGTCGGGGGAGATGTTGACTGTATCGGGAACGAGATTTATGCTTGTTTCCTTTATGTTTGCCATTGCTTTATTCTCCTTTTTGTTTTTTTCTTAATTATATCATCGCACAGTCGCAATGTAAATGATTTATTGTATCCTCAATATGGAAAATATTCACTTTTGTTATTGACATCGTAATTATTTGATGATATACTCAATAAAGAAAATCTTCAGAAATATCGGTGTTTTATATGAATACAATGCAATATTGCCGTATAAACAGCAAAGAAGGACATATGGAATTTATTATCAACCGCACACCACGCACAGCCGATGCCAATATATGCATCCTTGAACTTGGACACAGCAAGCCTTGCATCGGAAAAAGAGCGGACATTGTCACAAGATGCTATCAGTTTCACTATGTAACAAGCGGCTTCGGACTTTTCCGTGGTGAGAAAATCGAGTCGGGCTGCGGATTTCTCGTCTGCCCCGGTGAAATGCAGGGAATGTCGGTTGAAAGCGATGACTTTGAACAGTTCTGGATAAATTTTGCGGGCAAGGACGTAAGTAATCTTCTGTATTCCTGCAAAATCCAAAGCCATTCCTGCGTGTACAGCTTCCGTGATAATCCCTTGAAAATGAATCTTTTATCCCATTTGTTCGGCGGAGTTTTCGGGAACGACAGCCTCTTTGAGGAAGCGAATCCCTATCACAACCACAATTACCTGGTCGGACTTTTGTATCAGATTCTCTCAATGAACGACAACGGCGCATCCGAATCGGATAAAACCGCAAGGGCAACCTATGCTGATGCTGTTTGCTCATACATTATGTCCCACTATGCGGAAAGCTTAACGGCAGACTGGCTTGCGGCAACGGTCGGACTTTCGCCGAAGTATCTCTCAAGAGTATTTATGCAGGAAAAAGGCGTGAGCATGATTGAATATCTCACCGATGTACGCCTTGAAAACGCCTGCGCAATACTTCTGAATTCGGATAACAGCATCACGGATATCGCCGAGCAGGTGGGGTATAAGGATGCGCTTTACTTCAGTAAGGTCTTTAAAAGGCACAAGGGGCTTTCTCCCACAGAGTTCAGAGAGAAAAACAGAAAAGACCACGGTTATATTATCCGATAATTTACACAAAGCTCTTTAATTTTCATTTTATTTGATATATAATCACATATAATCATTAAAACCAAACCAAAACACATAAATGCGAGGAAAAATTATGCTCCCAACAATGAAAATCGGCGATGTTGAAATAACAAGACTTATCTCGGGAAGTAACCCCTTCACGGGTAAATCCCATATGGACAAGGCTACGGACGAGGATATGAAGCAGTATTTCACGGAAGAAAAAGCCTTTGAAATGATGAGAAAATGCGAAAAGGCCGGAATAAACGGCATCCAGTCAAGAGGAAGTATGCCCGCAATGGGACTCATCGGAAGATACAGACAGAGCGGAGGAAAGCTTTTGTGGCTCGCTCAGACGGGGAAAAACCTTCAGACCTTTGACGAGGAGCTTTGCGAGCTTATGAAATACGACCCAGCTTGCGTATGCATCCACGGCGAGCTTGCGGACGACCTTCTGCTTACCGATTCAATGGATAAGCTTTCGGGACTTCTGGATAAAATAAGAAGATACAATGTGCCTTGCGGAGTATGCTCCCATTTCCCCGAGGTTTTGACCTACTGCGAGGAAAAGAAGCTTCGTCCCGACTACTATATGGCATCGGTGTACAACCTCTTTCAGCCCGACCGCTCTCACGATGTAAATCCCACGGGAGAACGCTTTGAGGACAGCGATGTGCCGATAATGTACAGCGTTATAAGAAGCCTTTCAGCACCGACCATTGCTCTTAAAATCCTTGGTGCAGGCAGAAAATGTGCAACTCAGGAGGATGTAAGAGAGGCGTTTATAAATGCATTTCGAAGCATGAAAAAGGGTGACGGCGTGCTTGTCGGTATGTTTGATAAATATGTTGACCAGCCAACACTCAATGCTCAGTATACTCTTGAAGCAATAAGACTTTCCGAAAAAGACTAAAAGTGACTAAAGCCCTTGTGCCAACCCGAAAGGGATGCGGTGCAGGGGTATTTCTTCGCCGTTTTCCGTTGTACATTTTTACATTGTTTACATATTTATGTAGAAATGAGAAGTTAAAATATGTTATACTGAAATATATTTGTAATCCTACAAAAAGAGGTATAGATATGAAGGATAAGTTAAACAGCCTTCTTCGTGAAGGTACAGAAAAGATTCAGGCCGCCAAAACCGAAAGCGAGCTTGACGAGGTAAAGGGTGCCCTTATAGGTAAGCAGGGCGTTCTTACCGAAATTATGAAGGAAATGCCGAAGCTTGATGCGGCTCTTCGTCCCGAGATGGGTAAGCTTGTCAACAACGTAAAGACCCTTCTCACAGAGCAGATTGCTTCCAAGAAGGAGGAGCTTGTTCTTAAGGCAGGCGCAGTTCCCGAGGACTTTGACTATACTCGTCCCGGTATTGCTCCCAAGATAGGCGGTCTTCACCCCATTACTCAGATGAGATATGACCTTGACGATGCATTCCGCTCCATGGGCTTTGAAATATTCCAGGGTCCCGAAATCACAAGCGAATATTATGCATTCGACAATCTTAACTTCCCGCCCAATCACCCTGCAAGAGAAAGCATGGATACATACTGGCTCGAGGGTCACGACTCAGGTACTGCAAGCGACAAGCTTTGTCTTCGTCCTCATCTTACAGGCGACAGCGTAAGATATATGCAGACACATAAGCCCCCTTTCAGATTTGTATATCCCGGAAGAGTTTACAGAAACGAAACAACAGACGCAAGACACGAAAGAGCCTTCTTCCAGTATGAAGCACTTATCGTTGATAAGGAATTCACATATACCGCAGGTAAGGTTATGATAAAGAGCATTCTCTCCAAGGTATTCGGCAAGGATGTTCCCGTGAGAATGCGTGCAGGCTTCTTCCCGTTTGTTGAGCCCGGATTTGAAATTGATATGGGCTGTCTTGTATGTGGCGGTAAGGGATGCTCCGTATGTAAGCATGTTGGCTGGATTGAAATTATGCCCGGCGGTACTCCTCATCCCAACGTTCTTAAATCCGCAGGCCTCGACCCCGACGAATACACGGGCTTCTATGTAAACATCGGACTTGACAGACTTGTTATGATGCGCTACGGCGTTGACGATGTCCGTCTCTTCCACAGCACAGACCTTCGATTCCTCGGACAGTTCAGATAATAGGGGAGGAAACAGAAAATGAAATTATCACTTAACTGGATTAAAGATTACGTAAAGCTTCCTGCTGATTTAGACCTTAACCGCCTTTCATATGACCTTACAATGTCCACAGTTGAGGTTGAAGGCGCACACGATTTGGGCAAGGATTTTGACGGTATTATAGTAGGTCTTATAAAGGATGTACAGCCTCATCCCAATGCAGATAAGCTCAGAGTATGCTCTGTTGATATCGGCGGTGAGGTAAAGGAAATTGTTTGCGGAGGCAGCAACCTTGAAATCGGTCAGAAGGTAGTTGTTGCTTGCCCCGGCTCATTCGTACGGTGGCACGGCGAGGGCGACCTTGTTGAAATAAAGAACGCAAAGCTCAGAGGTGTTCCCAGCTTCGGTATGATTTGTGCATCCGTTGAAATCGGACTCGCAGATCTTTTCCCTGCAAATGAAGAGCACGAAATTATGGATGTTACCTCTCTCGACTGTGCACCCGGTACTCCCGTTGCAGATGCACTCGGACTTCGTGACATCATCCTTGAAATAGACAACAAGTCCATGACAAACCGTCCCGACCTCTGGGGACACTACGGTATTGCAAGAGAGCTTGCGGCACTTTATGACCTTCCTCTTGAGCCTATCGAAAAGTATATTCCCGAGGATGTGGACAAGCTTGATATAAGAATCGCAGACACCGAAAGATGCCCCAGATACATAGGCGCAAGAATCGAAGGCGTATCCGTAAAGGAAGCTCCTTATGAAATGAGAATGCGACTCTGGAAGGTAGGTCTTCGTCCCATCAACGCACTTGTTGACATTACAAACTATGTTATGATGGCGGTAGGTCAGCCTACACACGCATTCGACTCTGATAACATCCTTGACTATATCGAGGTAAGAAGAGCAAACGAGGGCGAAAAGCTCAACCTTCTCAACGATAAGGACCTTGAGCTTACATCCGACGACCTTGTTATCGCAGATGCAAAGGAAGCAGTTGCACTTGCAGGCGTTATGGGCGGCTCTAAGGATTCCGTTCTTGATACAACAAGCAAGGTAATTCTCGAGGTTGCAAACTTCGAGTCAAGAGGCATCAGAAGAACAGCTCTCCGCTATGACAACAGAACAGAAGCATCCTCAAGATACGAAAAGGCTATCGACCCCGAAAGATGCGACCTCGCACTCAGCCTTTCTATGAAGCTTTTCAAGGAGCTTTATCCCGAAATGAAGGTTACGGCGTTCAACGACTGCTACGAAAGAAAGCTTGAATGCGCCGAAATCGACGTTGACCTTGACTGGCTTGACAGAAGACTCGGTATGAGAATCCCCAAGGAGGTTGTTATAAATAAGCTCGGCGCACTTGGCTTTAAGGTTGAGTACTCCGAAACAGCAATGCACGTTACCGTTCCCACATGGCGTTCAACAGGTGACGTTTCCATCAAGGCTGACATTATGGAAGAGGTAGCAAGAATGTACGGCTACGAAAACTTCCAGCCCACACCCATCACAACAAGCTTTGAGGGTGCTATAAACCAGCTTGAAATTGACATTATCCGTAAGGTTAAGGAATACCTCGCATTCAGCTGTAATATGAGAGAAATCTTCACTTACCCTTGGATGAATGAGGAATTCGTAAAGGCTCTTATTCCCGATACAAGCAAGATTCTTACTCTTGCAACTCCTCCTTCCGCTGAGGAAAGATTCATCAAGTCCACTCTTCTTCCCAATATCTGCAAGGCTATCGTAAAGAACGAGCACAACTTTGATGAGTTCGCTATCTTCGAGGAATCCCTCGTGTTCAGCGACGAAGCATACACAAGCAATTATCCCAACGAAAAGCTCCCCAAGCAGGAAAGACACATCGGTCTTGCTTTTGCGGGCAGTGCGGATGATTTCGGTACTCTCTTCGCAACAGCAAAGGGCTATCTTGCCGAAATGCCTTCTTACACACATATGGAAGGCTTCACATTCAAGCGCTGTGATAAGCCCTCATGGGCAGATGATACCGCTTGGTACAACATCTATATCGGCGACGAGAAAATCGGTGATATGGGTCTTTTGTCCAAGAAGACAGCAATGGCTTGCGGAATCAAGGTTCTCACCGCAGTTCTCTGCGAGCTTAATATCGATGCATTCAAGCCCTTCCGTTCAAGAACAAACAAGTTCGTAAAGCTTCCCGAATTCCCGAGAAACGAATACGACCTTTCAATGCTTGTTGACTCTATGGTTAAGTGGGAGGACATTAAGGAATGCGCGCTCACAGCCAAGAAGTCCGACGGCTGCTACCTTATCGACGTTGATTTCATTGACGAATACACAGGTAAGCAGGTACCCGAAGGAAAGAAGTCCGTTACAATAAGACTTACACTCGGCTCTGACGAAAAGACTCTCACATCTGCTGAGGTTGAAGCTTCCGCAAATATAGTTATCAAGAAGCTTTCCGCAGAAAAGTCCGAAAAGAATCCTTATGCGGTTGCCGCTGAAATAAGAACTAAATAATATAAGTTAAATGCTGTGCCAAATCGGTGCGGCATTTTCCTTTTAGGAGAGCTTTATTTACTTCTATACGCTTGACAAAGTCTTAATTTTGTGGCATAATTATATAAGATTATTTTATATTCACAGAGCAAAGCCTCACGGAGGAATTTATTGTATGAACACTGGTAATATATCGGATATCGCGATAATCGGCGCAGGTGCTTCCGGACTTATGGCGGCATCCTTTGCATCAGAGTGTGGCGCGACTGTTACGGTATTCGAGAAGAATACATCCGAAAAAAAGCTTGAGGCAGATAAGTATTTCGATAACGCCTATCTTGGTAAAAAGCTTCTTATAACGGGCAAGGGGAGATGCAACCTCACAAACGATTGCTCAAATGAGGACTTTCTTAAAAATGTGCCCGCAAATCCCAAGTTCCTTTATTCCGCCCTCGGATGCTTTGATACAGCATCGGTTATGAAGTTCTTTGAGGATAACGGATGTCCAGTGAAGGTTGAAAGAGGGGACAGAGTATTCCCCGTTTCCGATAAGTCAAGAGATGTTCTTGATGCTCTTAAGAGAAGTATTACAAGAGAGAATTGCACATTTATAAATTCCGAGGTTACATCTGTAGAAAAAAGCGACGGTGTATTTTTGGTAAAATGCAGAAGCGGAAAACAGTACGGTTTTAGGCGAGTTATAATCTGCACGGGCGGTCTTTCCTATCCCGTAACAGGCTCGACGGGGGACGGCTATGAGTTTGCAAGGTCCTTCGGTCATACAATCACCCCCACAAGAGGCTCGCTTGTACCCATTGAGCTTGACGGAAGCCTTCACAGCGAGATGCAGGGACTGTCACTTAAAAATGTAGTACTTACCCTCTTTGACAAGAAGAATAAAAAGGTGTTTTCCGAGCTTGGCGAAATGCTGTTTACACACTTCGGAATCTCGGGTCCGCTTGTACTTTCATGCTCGGCGCATATGCGTAAGGATATTTCCGAATACCGTGCCGAAATCGATTTAAAGCCCGCACTTGATGAGGAAACCCTTGATAAGCGATTGGTTTCCGATTTTACAAAGTACCAGAACCGCGACATAAAAAATGCTATGACAGACCTTCTTCCGCAGAAGATGATTGCACCCTTTGTAGAGGTGTGCTCGCTTCCTTCTGATATAAAGCCAAACTCCCTTAAGAAGGAGCAGAGAAGGGTTATTCTTAATACACTCAAGCATTTTCCGCTTGAGCTTAAGAGCCTTCGACCCGTTACCGAGGCAGTAATAACCTCGGGCGGTATACCGGTAAAGGAGATAAATCCTTCCACAATGGAGTCGAAAATCTGCGAAGGACTTTATTTTGCAGGTGAAATTATAGACGTCGATGCTTATACGGGAGGCTTCAATCTTCAGATAGCATTCTCCACGGCAAAGCTTGCGGCGGTAAGCTGTGTGCAATCATTAGACTGAGATTACGAAAGAAAGCGAGATTTAAATATGAGCAGAATATATAAGATAGCAATAGACGGTCCTTCGGGTGTCGGAAAAAGCACTCTTGCGAAGGGACTTGCAAAGGAGCTCGGCTTTGTGTATGTTGATACGGGCGCTATTTACAGAACGGTAGGCCTTTACGCACAGTATAACGAAATCGACCCCCACGATGAGGAAGGCTTATCCGCACATTTCGGTAAAATCGACATCGAGCTTAAATGGGAGGACGGCGCACAGCATGTTTACCTCTGCGGCAAGGATGTGTCCGAGGAAATAAGAACACCCAAGTCGTCGATGTACGCATCTGCGGTTTCCGCACTTCCCAAGGTCAGGGCATTCCTTCTCGATATGCAGAGAAGCATCGCATCAAAGACCTCGGTTATTATGGATGGCAGAGATATAGGAACAGTAATTCTTCCCGATGCGGATGTCAAGATATTTATGAGTGCGGACGAGGTTTCCAGAGCCAAGAGAAGATATAAGGAGCTTTGCGAAAAGGGTCAGACCGTAAGCTTTGACGAGGTTCTTTCGGATATGAAGCAGAGAGACTTCAACGACTCCACAAGAAGCGCCGCCCCCCTGAAGCCCGCAGAGGATGCTGTAATGTTTGATAACACCGAGCTTGATATCGCGCAGACAATCGAGGCGGCAAAGAAAATAATAACGGAGAAAATTGGCAATGAGCTTTAAGAAATTCATTTTTAAATCTCTGCGAACTCTTTTCAGGGCAGAGCTTGTAAACGCAGATAAAGAGCCGAGCGGAGGTGTGCTTGTCTGCTCAAATCATCTATCCCTTGTCGACCCGATTGTAATAGTTTCCTCCTTTAAGAATCCCGTTTGCTTTATGGCAAAGAAGGAGCTATTCAAGATTCCGCTCGTAGGAAGCATTATAAAGCTGTTTGGCGCATTTCCCGTGGACAGAGGTAATGTTGACCTTAACGCAATGAAAAAGGCTATATCCCTGCTTGAGGACGGAAATATGGTCGGTATGTTCCCTCAGGGCACACGCTATGCGGGAGTAAAGCCGAGAGAAACGGATGTCAAGAGCGGTGCGGGAATGATTGTAGTCCGTGCTCATATCGATGTGCTACCCGTTGCGGTAATCACAAAAAACAATAAGTTCGGACTTTTCAAGAAAAACTATGTGGTAATAGGTGATGTAATCAAATACGAATCCTTCAATAACCCCGAAAAAACAAGAGAAGAGTTCAACAGAATTTCGGCAGAGATATTCGATAAAATCTGCGATCTTCACGAGAAATATTCTTATCTTGCAGAAGGTAATAATGGAAAATAAAGTAAAAATCAAAATCGCAAAGGACTCAGGCTTTTGCTTCGGAGTCCGCAGAGCAGACGAAATTGTCCGAGAGCTTGCCGACAAGCATCAGAAGGTTTATATCTACGGTGAGCTGATTCATAATGACGACTACATAAATCGTCTTGCTCAAAAGGAGATAATAACAATAGATTCACCCGATGAAGTTACGGATGCTGAAAATTCTGTTTGCGTAATAAGAACTCACGGTGTGACTAAGGATCAGCAGGAAAAGCTCCAAAGCAAATTTTCGGATATTGTTGATGCCACCTGTCCCTTTGTGAAGAAGATACACAAAATCGTAAGCGAGCACTCCGATGCGGATGTTGACACGATAATAATAGGAAAGGAAGGACATCCCGAGGTCATCGGAATTAAAAGTTATGCCAAGGGCGATGTGTATATTTTCGACTCACCCGAAAGTATCAGATGTTTCGAAAATGTAAACTTTGGAAAAAAAGACGCAATTTTGGTCTCTCAGACCACAAATAATACGGAAAATTATAAAAAGTGTCAAAATGTTCTCAAATTGTTGTATACTAATTTAAAAGTTTTTGATACAATATGTAGTGTTACTGAAAGTAGGCAAAGTCAGGCTCGCGAGGAGTCAAGGAAAAACGACATCATGATTGTTGTCGGCGGTATAAGCAGCTCTAACACAAAGCATCTTTATGAAATTTGCTGTGAGAACTGCGAAAATACTTTTTTCTGCGAAAACGCATCCAAGCTTCCGCTTGATAAAATCCGAGATGCGGTACATAAAAAATTTAAATACAATAGCGGTTTATCCGTTTGTATAACAGCAGGTGCTTCAACACCTGATGACATAATAGAGGAGGTAAAAATCAGTATGAACAACACAACTGATAACACAGCAAAGACAGAAATTAAGGAGGGTATGAGCTTCGAAGAAATGCTCGACGCTTACACAAAGCCCCCCAGAGCAGGAGAAAAGGTTCAGGGCGTTATTACATCTGTAACACCGGCAGCTATATATGTAGACCTTGGAATCAAGCAGACAGGCGTTCTTCCTTCTGCTGAAGTTACCGATGATCCTTCCGTGGACATCATGAAGGACTACAAGGTAGGCGACGAAATCGAAGTACAGATTGTTAAGTACAACGACGCTGAAGGTATCGTTAACCTCTCCAAGAAGAGACTTGACGGCGACAAGAACTGGCAGATTCTCGTAGACGCAGCTGAAAACAACACAACACTTACAGGTAAGGTTATCGAAGCTGTTAAGGGTGGCGTTATTATGCAGTGCGGCGCTAACAGAGTATTTATCCCTGCTTCCCACACAGATTTCCCCAAGACAGAAGAAGGCGTTTCCGATGAACAGCTCAAGAGCCTTATCGGCAATACTTACGACATTAAGATTCTTCCCGAGGTTAACAGCCAGAGAAGAAGAGCAGTTGGCTCTATCCGTAAGGTAGCTGCTGAAGCAAGAAAGGCTCAGAGAGAAGAAT
The DNA here is from genome assembly GCA_017560085.1 of Clostridia bacterium. GTDB lineage: Bacteria > Bacillota > Clostridia > Oscillospirales > CAG-382 > SIG622. The sequence goes on along the minus strand of JAFYPA010000088.1, from coordinate 6,997 downwards.
TCTGGGCAAACGTTGAAGTTGACAAGAAGTATGCAGGCGTAGTTAAGTCCATCACTCCCTACGGCGCATTTGTTGACCTTGGCGGTGTTGACGGTATGGTTCACATCACAGAGCTCTCCTGGAAGAGAATTAAGCATCCTACAGAAGTAGTTAAGATCGGCGACAAGGTTGATGTTTTCGTAAAGGCTGTAGATGTTGAAAAGAAGAGAATTTCTCTCGGTCTCAAGACAGAAGAAACAAATCCCTGGAACATCCTCGCTACAAAGTATGCTGAAGGCGACGAAGCAGAGGTTAAGGTAGTAAGCATTATGCCCTTCGGTGCATTCGCTGAAGTTGTTCCCGGTGTTGACGGTCTTATCCACATTTCTCAGCTCGCTGACAGAAAGGTTGAAAAGCCTCAGGACGTTGTTAACGTAGGCGACACAGTAACTGTAAAGATTATGTCCATAGACTACGAAGCAAAGAAGGTTAGCCTTTCCATCAGAGCTCTTCTCGCTCCCGAAGCAGTTGAAGAAGTTGCTGAAGAAGCTGAAGCTGCTGCAGACGCAGAATAATCCTTATAAAAACAAAATTTCCGGTGCTCATTTCGGGCATCGGATTTTTTTGCGCAAAATAAAAGCGGGGAAGTGGTTATCCCCGCAATTTTTATTATTGTATTATCAGTTGATGTTTTCGATGGCATACTTAGCCATATATCCGACGTAGGCTTCCTTGAAGTGTGCATCGGAAGCCTTGATTTCTCTGAGTGATTCGTGGATATTCATCGTGTGCTGTTCTCTGTCGAGAATACCGCCCGCAATATTCGAACAGTGGTCGGAAACTCTTTCAAAGTCTGTAATAAGGTCGTTCCAGATAAAGCCTGTTTCAATAGAGCAATCGTTCTGCTGAAGTCTTCTGATGTGGTTTACACGAAGAATATCCTTAAGTCTGTCAATTACTTGCTCAAGAGGCTCAACAGCCGCTACAGCGTCGAGATTGCGCTCTACGTATGCATCGAGAGTCTTGTCAAGGATTTCCTCTGTTGCTGCCATAAGAACAACGAATTCCTTCTTAGCCTGATGTGAGAATACAATCTTCTTTTCTCTCATTTCCTCAATGGATTCGAGTATGTTTACACTATGGTCGGAAATTCTTTCAAAGTCACCGATAGCCTTGAGCATCATTGCGGATTCAAGGTTGTCGTCAGCACTGAGGGGCTTGCTGGAAAGCTTTACAAGATAAGAGCCGAGAATGTCCTCGTAATGGTCAGACTTTTCCTCAAGACCTCTGATTTCATCTGCCTTTTCCTTAGAGTAGTCTCTGATTACAGCAATCGCTTCACGGAGCGCCTGAATAGAGCATACAGCCATATCGTTTGTAATGTCCTTGCAGCGCTGAAGAGCGATAGGGGGAGTCTCAAGAAGACGGTCATCGAGCTCAACAATAGTTTCAGGCTTCTTGTCGTCGGGAATAAGCTTGTTCGCAATCTTCTCAAGAACAGAGGAGAGAGGAAGGAAGAGAATAAGACAAAGAATCTTGAATGCGGAGTGACATACCGCTATACTGAAGGGGCTTGACGCATCTCCGAGAATTGCGGGATTGAATATAGCCTTGAGTATACAGAACACTGTAAGCCAAACAACCGTACCGAGTACGTTGAAGGAGAGGTGTACAAGAGCCGCTCTCTTCGCATTCTTGTTTGCGCCGAAGGAGGAAAGAATAGCTGTGATACAAGTACCGATATTCTGACCCATAATAATCGGAATAGCCGCCCCGAAGCTTACTTCTCCTGTAACGGACAACGCCTGCAAAATACCGACAGAAGCCGAGCTGGACTGAATAATAGCAGTAAGCACAACACCTGCAAGCATACCGAGTATGGGGTTTGTAAACATTGTAAGTACGCTCTGGAAGCCGGGATTACCGGCAAGACCCTCAACGGCATCGGACATAGTTTCCATACCGAACATAAGAGTCGCAAAGCCGAGAAGAATGGTACCAATGTCCCTCTTGCGCTGTACCTTTGTGAACATATAAAGACCAATACCGATAAGAGCAAGAATCGGAGTAAAGGAGGAGGGCTTGAGCATTTTCAGAATAAAGCTTTCGCCTTCAATACCACTCAAGCTGAGAATCCACGCCGTAACACTGGTACCGAGGTTAGCACCGAGAATTACGTTGGTCGCCTGGCTAAGATTCATAAGACCGGAGTTAACGAAGCCGACAACCATAACCGTAGTGGCAGAGGAGCTTTGAATTACTGAAGTAACAGCGATACCCGTCAGAAAGCCTGCAATTTTGTTTGTTGTGAATTTACCGAGAATGTCACGCAATTTACTGCCTGCGCTACGTTCAAGAGATTTACCCATGACGTCCATACCAAAAAGGAAGAGACACAGACCACCAATGAGAGTTAAAACGTCGAAAATACTCATATTTTTCTCCTGTCCAATTTATTTCATTGTAATAATAACATATCAATGTTAAATGTAAAATTCAGATAATGTAAACACTGTGTAAAAAAAGAAAAAGGTACGAATAAATTCGTACCTAATAGTTATTTTTTGACTTTCAAATAAATAAAATTACCGATAATCAGAGCTAAAATTACGAATCCAAAATAACCGAAAAGGGGGTATACAGTATTGACGAGATTACCGAATCCCACAAGACTGCAAAGAAAGGCGATTATTCCGAGAGCCCATACAAAGAGCTTCTTGTGCTTCGAAAATACAGAGGATTTTTCCTCGCAGTATACAACCACGCCAACAAAGCACGAAAGCGATGCACCGTACATTGCCGCAATAAGAAGAAAAGCATAGATAAATCCAAAAATATTACTAACCGTGAATGCCACCGTAAGCATTGGTAACTCAGATTCCACAGATGAAAACACCGATGTAACCGTAACGAAAATCCCCAATGCAATTGACATCGCAAAAAGACATCCGCTTATAATTCCGATATATGCCGTAGATTTCTTTTTAACATAAGCCCCTACGGGAATCATAGCTCCGATAAGTGTAATTATATTGTACGATACATAAGTAACAGCCGAAAACCACCAGCTTAAGAGAAGCGGATTGTCGTTGTTTTCGGGAAAATCAAAAGAAATACCATATTTGGAAAGTGCTGTAAAGCAGATTATAAGCGACATTACAACGAGCACGGGAACAAGATAAGTAAATACCTTCACCGCACCGGAAATGCCGTAAAGCGTTCCGAAGCAGGCAAGTGCTATAAATAACAGACATCCTATATAATGGGGTAAATCAAAAACCTGATTTATAAGAGCACCTGCTCCTGCCGCCATTACAACAAGAATTCCGTACATTATAAATATTGTAATTGCACCTAGAATAATCCTCGGAAGCTTTAAATCCGGAAGAATAAGTACATCATCAAGGTTTCTTCTGCCCGAAAGCTGGACGTTTCTGATAAGAAGAGAGCCGAACACAGCAAACAGAATAATTGCAAGTGCAAGCCCCAAATAACCTTTAACACCGAATGCACCGAAAAACTCGTAAAGCTCCTTTCCGGAAACAAATCCCGCACCGAAAAAGCATCCCGCATACGTCAGTCCGAGTGAAAGCGCTCCGACCTTAATTTCTTTATTCATAAAAACAACTCCGTTTTCAGATAATACTTATAGACAATATATGATGAACCATAAAGAAATAATATTGTAAGGCGCCCGAATTTCTCCGAACGCCTATACTTTTTATTAAGCCGATATTAAATTACTTGTTAGGGTAAAGACCACGCTTAACATATGTTGTATGGAGGATTTCGTGAGCCTTGTGGCTGCCGGGTTCTCCAAGGAATTCAGCGTAGATTGTCTTGATATCGGGATTTTCGTGAGACTTTCTGAGGGGAAGCTTCTTGTCAGCGTTGTAGAGAACATCAGCTCTGAGCTTCTTAAGGTTAACAGTGTCACGAACGTACATAGGATGGATGGGCTGACCACCACCGTTTACGCATCCGCCGGGACAAGCCATAACTTCAACGAACTGGTAGTTTTCTTCGCCATTCTTGATCTTTGTAAGAAGTTCCTTTGCGTTAGCTGTGCCGGAGCATACAGCAACGTTAACCTCGAGCTCGCCGAGCTTGTATGTAGCTCTCTTGATGCCCTCTGTACCACGAACTTCTTCAAATTCAACCTTTTCAAGTGTTGTGCCGAGGATTGTTTCAGCAGCTGTTCTGAGAGCAGCTTCCATAACACCACCGGTAGCACCGAAGATAGCACCTGCGCCGGAGCCGATTGCAAAGGGAGAATCGAACTTTTCATCGGGAAGTGCGTTGAACTGAATGCCTGCCTTGTCGATAAGTCTTGCAAGCTCTCTTGTTGTAAGAGCTACGTCAACGTCAGGAACACCTGCAGCGTTTTCGTGATCTCTTGTAACCTCGAACTTCTTTGCTGTACAAGGAATGCAGGATACAAAGAAGATATCCTTGGGGTCGATGTTGTTCTTCTGAGCGAAGTATGTCTTATAAACAGCACCGAACATCTGCTGAGGAGACTTGCAGGAGGAGAGGTTGTCTGTGAACTCAGGGAAGTAGTGCTCGCAGAACTTAACCCATCCGGGAGAGCAGGATGTGATAAGGGGAAGCTTACCGCCGTTCTTAACTCTGTCCATAAGCTCGTGAGCTTCTTCGATGATTGTAAGGTCAGCAGTGAAGTTCATATCGTAAACGCCGTCAAAGCCGAGTCTCTTCATAGCTGCAACCATCTTGCCTTCTACATCAGTGCCGGGCTCGAGACCGAACGCTTCACCGAGAGTAGCACGAACAGAGGGAGCTGCACAGATAGCAACGTGCTTTGTGGGATCGTTAAGAGCTGCAATAACCTTTGCTGTGTCGTCAACCTCGTGGAGAGCACCTGTAGGACATACAACAGTACACTGACCACAGCCGATACAAGCAGAGTCTGCAAGAGGAGTTTCGAATGCACAAGCGATGTGTGTATCGAAGCCTCTGTCGTTGGAGCCGATTACGCCAACGCCCTGGTTGTGCTTACAAACTGCAACACATCTGCGGCAGTTGATACACTTGTTGTTTTCACGAACAAGCCAGGGAGTAGAGGTGTCGGGAGCATAGTCATTTGTATAGCCACCGATTCTGTCTTCTTCAACGCCGTATTCGCGGCAAAGCTTCTGGAGCTCGCAGTTCTGGTTACGAACGCAGGAGAGACACTTCTTCTGGTGGTCGGAGAGCATAAGCTCAAGGTTTGTCTTTCTAGCCTTAAGAACTTCTTCGGTATTTGTAAGAATTTCCATACCGTCGGAAATCGGCATAACGCAGGCAGCAACGAGCTTTCTGGGGCCGCCTACCTTCATAGCACAGTCAACAAGACAGATACGGCAAGCACCGATTTCGTTGATTTCTTTCATAAAGCAGAGTGTAGGAATCTCAACAGATGCCGCTCTGCAGGCTTCGAGAATTGTAATACCGTCAGCAACAGTATATTCTCTGCCGTTAATTACAACATTTGCCATTTTATATTTCCACCTTCCTTATTTCTTCACAATAGCGTTGAACTTACACTTTTCAATACAAGCGCCGCACTTGATACACTTATTCTTGTCAATTACGAACGGCTGCTTGATTACGCCACTGATTGCATCAGCAGGACATACTCTGGAACAAGCGGAGCAGCCCTTACACTTGTCAGCAACGATTTCGAAGGAAAGAAGGGACTTACATACGCCTGCAGGACACTTCTTGTCAACGATGTGTGCAATATATTCGTCTCTGAAGTATCTGAGAGTAGATACAACAGGGTTAGGAGCTGTCTGACCGAGACCGCAGAGAGAAGCCTTCTTGATGTGGTAGCAGAGCTCTTCGAGAGTGTCGAGGTCCTCGAGAGTAGCCTTACCTTCGATAATCTTGTCGAGGTATTCGAGAAGTCTCTTTGTACCGATACGGCAGGGTGTACACTTACCGCAGCTTTCGTCAACAGTAAAGTCGAGGAAGAAGCGAGCGATGTCAACCATACATGTATCCTCGTCCATAACGATAAGACCGCCGGAGCCCATCATGGAGCCGATTTCGAGAAGGTTGTTATAGTCAATGGGAGTATCGATAAGAGAAGCAGGGATACATCCGCCGGAAGGACCACCTGTCTGAGCAGCCTTGAACTTCTTGCCGTTGGGGATACCGCCACCGATTTCTTCGATGATTTCGCGAAGTGTTGTACCCATAGGAACTTCAACAAGACCTGTATTTGTAATCTTACCGCCGAGAGCGAATACCTTTGTACCCTTGGACTTTTCAGTACCCATGGATGCAAACCATTCAGCACCGTTGAGGATAATCTGAGCGATGTTAGCGTATGTTTCAACGTTGTTAAGAATTGTAGGCTTGCCGAAGAGACCCTTAACAGCAGGGAAGGGAGGACGGGGACGGGGTTCGCCTCTGTTACCCTCGATGGATGTCATAAGAGCGGTTTCTTCGCCGCATACGAACGCACCTGCACCGAATCTTATTGTAATATCAAAGTTGAAGCCTGTTCCGAAGATGTCATTACCGAGAAGACCGTATTCACGAGCCTGCTTGATAGCAATTTCAAGTCTTTCGATAGCGATAGGATATTCAGCACGAACGTAAACGTAACCTTCGTCAGCGCCGATTGCATAACCTGCAATTGCCATAGCTTCGATAAGAGCATGGGGGTCACCTTCGAGGATGGATCTGTCCATGAACGCTCCGGGGTCACCTTCGTCGGCGTTACAAGCAACATACTTCTTGCCCTTAGGCTGAGCTGCCGCAAATGCCCACTTTGTACCTGTGGGGAAGCCACCGCCGCCTCTGCCGCGGAGACCGGAATCTGTGATAACCTTGATAACTTCATCGGGAGTCATCTCTGTAAGAACCTTACCGAGAGCCTGATAACCGTCCATAGCGATGGGAATTTAAGAAACTTGCTGATAATTACTATTCAGAACAATTACCTAATCGTTTTGTCGAATTGTTGGCAGATATTGCTTTATTACATGGAGATAATTTTAACGATGTTATG
>JAFYPA010000087.1 GCA_017560085.1 Clostridia bacterium | reverse complement strand
GGCTCCTTCCACCACTTCGTGGTCCCCCTTCCTCCCGGAGGAAGGCTTGGTAAAGACGAATCTTTTTACATTTGCAAACAGCCCGACAAACCCAAATTTTGCATTTTGCCCTTTGCATTTTGCATTTCGGTGCAACGCACCGACAAACCCTAATTTGAATTTTTAATCAAATGAAGATTGCGAAGCAATCAACCTTCCCTGTCCACTGTCCCTTGTCCACTGTCCACTAATTCTGCATTAAAAAAGGAGCATCCTTGCGGATACTCCTTCTCTGTTATGTATTTTTAATTATACAATACCCTGAGCGAGCATAGCGTCGGCAACCTTGAGGAAGCCTGCTACGTTAGCGCCGGTGATGAGGTCGTTTTCGTCTGTGCCGTAGAGCTTAGCGGCGTTCTTACAGCTGTTGTAGATGTTAACCATGATTGTGTGGAGCTTTTCGTCAACTTCTTCAGCGGACCAAGCGAGTCTCATGGAGTTCTGGCTCATTTCGAGACCGGAAACGGATACACCGCCTGCGTTAACAGCCTTAGAGGGAGCGATGAGTACGCCGTTCTTCTTGAGGAACGCTACTGCATCCTCTGTTGTGGGCATGTTAGCAACCTCGATGTAGTACTTAAGACCGTTTGCTACCATCTTTTCAGCATCTTCAAGTCTTACTTCGTTCTGAGTTGCGCAAGGCATACATACGTCAACCTTTACGCCCCAAGGCTTTTCGCCCTTGAAGAACTTAGCGCCGAACTTGTCAGCATAGTCTTCTGCTCTGTTTCTGCCGGATGCTCTCATTTCGAGCATGTATGCAGCCTTTTCTTCTGTGATGCCGTCTTCATCATAGATGTAACCGTCGGGACCGGAGATTGTGAGAACCTTACCGCCGAGCTGGTTGATCTTGAGAACTGCACCCCATGCAACGTTACCGAAGCCGGAAACTGCGAATGTCTTGCCTGCGATTTCTTCGCCGAAGCCGCGGAGAACCTCCTGTGTGAAGTAAACTGCACCGTAGCCTGTTGCTTCGGGTCTGATGAGAGAGCCACCGTAGGAGAAGCCCTTACCTGTGAGAACACCGTTTTCGAAGTTGTTGCAGATTCTCTTGTACTGACCGAAGAGGTAGCCGATTTCTCTTGCACCAACACCGATGTCACCTGCGGGAACGTCAACGTTTGCGCCGATGTGTCTGTAAAGCTCTGTCATAAAGCTCTGGCAGAAGCGCATGATTTCTCCGTCGCTCTTTCCGGAGGGATCGAAGTCGGAGCCACCCTTACCGCCGCCCATGGGAAGACCTGTAAGAGAGTTCTTGAATGTCTGCTCAAAGCCGAGGAACTTGATAATGCCTTCATATACAGAGGGATGGAATCTGAGACCTCCCTTGTACGGACCGATTGCACTGTTGAACTGGATTCTGTAGCCACGGTTAACCTGAACCTTACCGTTGTCGTCAACCCACGGTACTCTGAACTTGATAACTCTTTCGGGTTCTACGATGGATTCGATAATGCCCTTTTCGATAAGCTCGGGTCTCTTTTCGATAACCGGCTCGAGGGATTCGAGAACCTCACGAACAGCCTGAAGGAACTCGGGCTCGCCCGCATTTCTCTTCTCAACTGTCGCATACACGTTGTTAAGATATTCTGACTTAAACATAATAATATGCCTCCATTATTAAAATATGGGATTATTTTACCATAAAAATGCAAAAATTGCAATAGCTCCGAAAATATTTTTTTCATTTTTTTGCCTCTCTCCTGCCCGTTTTTCACCGATTTTCCCCATTTTTTTACAGATTTCGTTAATTTTATAACAAAATATCAAAAAAAATTAATTTTTTTCTTAAAAAACAAGCCCGTATTTTGCATTAAAAAATAAGCAATTTTCACGCAGATTTCCACCCCCTTTGCCGATTTTACGGGCTTATTTCACCCATTGTGTTTTCTACATTATTATATTAAATAAAATTTGAAAAAGTACTTGCTTTTTTCATTGTTTTGTGGTATAATATAGGTTAGGTATATAATGCGATGATTATCCGCATATCAACATATGATTTTTTCGCCGCAGAGCTTGCCTCTGCAGACAGGAGTCCAATATATATGAACGAACATCTTAACGAGCTCTGGGAGCTTATATACAACGAATTACCTAAATTCGTTAACCTCCCCGACTCATCAATACGCCTCTGGTTTGACAGTATACGTCTGAGGTATATGAGTGAAAACAGACTGTATATGTCGATAGACAATTTTCTCAAGCGCAAGTTTATACTTGAGCACTACATGGACGGCTTTTGCGCGGCAATAAAGGCGGTGCTCGGCTTTGAGCCCGACCCCATTCTCATCTGCACGGAAAAGGACAGCTTTGAAAATCAGTTCGCCGATATAGTATCGCAGAACAGCGAGGAATTCAAGAACGTTGATTTTGATTTCCGTCCTGCGGCAAAGGAAGAGCCCAAGAAGCAGGAGATACCCGAGTACGACAGAAGCTCACTCCCGCCGGAGCGCACCGTATACACGGACAGCTACGACAGCACCGCCCCCAACACTCTTGACAAGGCGGTACACAGAGGACTTTCCGTTCCCAAGAGATACAACAGCAAGAACGGCACCTTTGAGGAGGTAAAGCTCTCTGACTACATAGACGACAAGAACGACGGAATGCTTATGATGTCGCCCTCGGCGCCCAACTGTTATCCGTCCTACACCTTTGAGAACTTTATCGTAGGAAACTCCAACAGATTTGCATATCAGTACGCGCTCCAGGCGTCACACTATCCCGCACAGCAGTACAATCCGCTGTACATATACGGCTCACCGGGACTCGGCAAGACTCATCTTCTTTATGCAATAACAAACGAGATAATGAGACTTCACCCGACCTTCAACATAATCTACGTAAAGGGCGAGGATTTCACAAACGAGCTTGTAGAAGCACTTCAGAAGAAGACCCCGCTTCAGTTCAGAGAAAAGTACAGAAATGCGGACGTGCTTCTTATGGACGACGTACAGTTCATAGCGGGCAGAGATTCCACGCAGGAGGAATTTTTCCATACGTACAACGCTCTTTACGAAACGGGCAAGCAGATTATAATGACCTCAGACAAGGCACCCAAGGACATAAAGGACCTTGAGGAGCGACTCCGTTCAAGATTTGAGCACGGACCTCTTGTAAAAATAGACGCTCCCGACATTGAGCTTCGCACAGCGATAATAAAGAAGAAGTTCGAGCTTATGAAGATAGACATTCCGAACGAGGTAGTAATGTATCTTTCGGAGAATCTGAAGGACAACATCCGCCAGATAGAGGGCGTAATCAAGAAGATGAACGCCTACTGTCTTATGTGCGGAGAAAAGATAACAATGTCCCTTGCAGAAAAGTCTATATCCGACATAGTTACAATTACCTCTAAAATAGACGGCACAAAAATAGTAAACGCCGCCGCAGAAAAATACGGCATAGCCGCCGACGAAATCCTCGGTAAAAAACGCACCAAGGAAATCGCTTGGCCAAGACATATGTCCGTCTACGTTATGCGCAAGCTCACCGATATGTCCCTCAACGACATCGGCAAATTCTTCAACCGCGACCACTCCACCATCATCACCTCAATCGAAAAAATCGAAAAAGAATCCGAAGAAAACCCCGCCATCGCAAAAGAAATCCAAGATCTTATTGATATTGTTAAGCTTAAGGCGTGAGGCGGTTTACGGGAGGCCTTCGGCGACTCGCTTTTTTAGAAAAAAGCTCGGCAAAAACTTTAGTATATGGCTTCACTCGCATTCGCTCCTTACGCCGGTTATATGTTAGGAAGTGCTGTGCTTGACCTGTTGCTTACCTTTCTGCTGTTCTAAGGGGCAAGGTATTCCGTGCAACGATGCCAACCCACGGCATCGTCGCAGGTAAATACAGATTGTTGCGGTGCTTCGCCCCGACAAATTCCAATTTGAATTTTTAATCAAATGAAGATTGCGAAGCAATCAACATCGATTATGCATTATGCATTATGAATTATGCATTAAAAATTACGCTTTCTTTTTTTCCACACCCCAACTTTCCACACCCGTGGAAAAACCCATTCCCCACACATTTTTCCACCTCTTTCCACATTTTCCACACCCGAAAGAAAAAATCTTTCCCACACCCATCCACATTTTTCCAACAGAATTCCTCACAGAAATCACCCACTTTCCCCACACCCGATTTTCAACTCATACCTGCATCGGAATAGCTTTTCCACACTTTCCACCGTGCCTACTACTAATACTACTATATCCTTTATTATATTCCATTCCTAATAGGGAAGAAAACCGAAAAAACAAGCCACCGTGGAAAACCTGAGATTTCAGAAGGATAAAATCATAACGAATAAAAAAATCTTACCGAAAGGACTTTTGACAAAATGAAATTCACAGTCGATAAAGCAGAGCTCCAGAAAGCTATGCTCCCCGTTACCTACGGCGTATCAAACGTAAATAACCCCGACTATAAGTCACTTCTTATGGAGGTTAAGGGCGATAATCTTATTATGTTCTCCTACGACCTCGAAAAGGGTATCCGTACCATTATTCCCGTAGAGGGCGATAAGGACGGTAAGGTTGAAGCGGACGCACAGAAAATATATGCCATCATCGGCGCTATGGATGACGGCGAGCTTACAATTGAGGTCGACGATAACTTCCTGATTCGTGTTGTCGGACAGAATACCGACTTCCAGATTATGGGTAAGGACGGCCACGGCTTCCCTAATATCCCGAATATTGAAGGCGACTTCGGCTATAAGCTAACAAAGAGCAAGCTCCGCAGTATTATTTCAAGAACCGTGTTCTCTGTTTCAAATAACGAGTCCAACCCCGTGTTCACAGGCTCGCTCTTTGAAATTGACGGTGACAAGCTCAAGGTAGTAGCCCTTGACAGAAACAGAATCGCGGTAAGAAGCGAAAGCGTAATTACGGATATGACAGGCGAGCCCGTAATGACAAAGTTCGTAATACCGGGCAAGGCAGAAAACGACCTTATGAGAGTTCTCACGGACACAGACGAAGAAATCTCGGTACGAATGACAAGAAAGCACATTATCTTTACTTTTGATAATATTTATTATATCTCAAGACTTCTCGAAGGCGACTTCATGAACTACAGAAGACTTCTCCTTCCCGAAAACAAGTTTGAGCTCACGGTTAACACCAAGGACTTCCTCGAGTCCGTAACCAGAGCCGCAATCCTTCTTGAAAGCTACAAGAACAACTTCCTGATTATAAACCTCGGCGAAGAAAAGATGAACGTAAGCTGTACCACCGAATTCGGTAAGGTAGACGACATCATCGAAAGCTCCTTCACCAAGGGCGCAGAAGAGTCCCTCAAAATAGGCTTCAACCACAGAATCCTCATCGACGCCCTGCGCGCCATCGGCGAAGACGAAGTAAAACTCACCTTCAACGGCGCCACCAACCCCATCATCTTCTCACCCGTCCACGACGACGAAAAAGACGACGAAAGATTCCTCTACGTTGTTATGCCTGTACAGCTGAGATAAGCTTTTTTACGGGAGGGACGGGAGGCCTTCGGCGACTCGCTTTTGAAAAAGCGAGACCAAAACTTTGAATAGGATGGCTCCACTCGCATACGCTCCTTACGCCGGGTTATGTGTTAGGAGTTGCTGTGGGTGTCTGGTTGCGTACCGTTCTGCCGTTCTAAGTGGCAAGGTATTCCGTGCAACGATGCCAACCCACGGCATCGTCGCAGATTAGGGTAGAGGTAATCCAAGATTACTAAAGGTCAACCATATTCCGTGCGAGCCTAGGAAGAATTCGCAGAATTCTTCTAAGTTCGCTTGCGAACTTTAACGACACCAAGGTCGGCTCGCAGATGTGGAGTCTTACCCTTGGCTTCTCCCTTCAGGGAGAATAAAGAATTCGGAGAATTCTTTTAAGTTTGCTTTGCAAACTTTAAGCTGTCACCGTCAGGTGACTGATGAGGGCAACCAATTTAAAATAAATAAAAATTTTTCCCCCCGAAAAATTTTCTCCTCAATTCCGAATTTTGATTTTCAAAGATTGCGAAGCAATCCACCTCAATTGTGCATTGTGCATTGTGAATTGTGCATTGAACACATCCCAAAAAATCCACTTTCCCAAAAGCAAGGATAAAACTATGTACGTAAAAAATCTCTACGCCAAAAATTTCCGCAATATAAAGGACGAACAAATCACCTTCCAAAGCGGCATTAACGTCCTCTACGGAAAAAATGCCTCGGGAAAAACCAATGCCCTTGAAGCGGTTTACCTCTTTGCATCGGGTAAAAGCCTTCGAGGCAGCCCCGAAAAGGATTTTATATCCAAAGGGGAAAGCAGCGCGAAAATTTCGCTTGATTTTTGCTCAAGCAGAAATACAGACGTCTGTAAAAGTATGTCCCTTTCTCTCCTCGGCGGTAACCGTAAAATTATGAAATACGGCTATTCGGATATCCCGAAAATGTCGGAATTTCTCGGACACTTCAGAGCCTGTACCTTTACTCCCGACGATTTGATGCTCGTTAAGGGCTCGCCCGAGGAAAGACGCAGATTTGCGGATATCTCCATCAGCCAGATAAGCCCTAAATTCGTTCGGTGCCTTAATGATTACCATAAGATACTCTCACAAAAGAACGCCATACTCAAAAAGGCTCAGATTTCGGGGAATATCGATAAGGTCTATATGGAAATCCTAAATACAAAGCTTGCCGAAAGCTCGGCGGTGATTGTAAAGCAGAGAGCGGGCTTCTGCGAAAATCTGCAAAGGTACGCCAAGGATATTTACCGTAATATCTCGGACGAGCGGGAAATCTTCGGTATGAAGTATGTCTCACGGACAAAAAAGAATTACGGCGATGAGGAATTCACAAAGAACGCCTACTTCGATATATTCAGTAAAAGCCTCGAGCGGGAAATGAAATACGGCGTGTCCCTTGAAGGACCTCATAAGGACGATATTTACTTCTATATCGGCAAGGACGCCGAGCTTGAAAGATTCGAGCGGGACTGTGAAAAGGGAAGTGCCACCGATGACGAAATCATTCTTGACACAAGCTTTATGGCGCGTGCATTCGGCTCGAGAGGTCAGCAGAGAAGCGTTGTTCTTTCGCTTAAGCTTGCTCAGGGCGAGCTTTTCAGAGAGCTTTGCGGAGAATATCCCGTATTTCTCCTTGACGACGTCTTTTCCGAGCTTGACTACGCACGGCGAAGCTATATTCTTTCAAATACACAGAACAAACAGATAATAATCACCTGCTGTGACTGCGATATTCTCGGCTCCTTTACCGACTACAACGGCATAAAGGTAAGCGACGGAAAATATACCTCGGACAGGGCAGGGGAGTAAAATAAAAATCTACGGAGAAAAATCATGTATCTGAATCTCGGAGCGCAGACTCTTGTCAAAAAAAGAGACGTAATAGGAATATTTGATCTTGACACGGCACCCGCGGACAGTCAGATGATGGAATTTCTGCGGGACAATGAAATCGAAAAGAACGTAACGGTTGTCGGTGACGGCATTCCGAAGGCGTTCGTGGTGGTAAATGACGGCAGAATGACAAGGGTTTACATCACAACGATTTCGGCGGCATCTCTCAGGGGCAGAAGCGAGGACGGCTTCGGCTATTAAGCTCCCGTGGGAGACAAATAAATAAGTAATAAACAATACTCACATAATCTTAAAAGGAATGGTTAATGAGATGACAGAAAAAACAGAAATCATGACGGAAGAATTTGAAACCGAGGTTAAGGCAACGGACTCAAATGTCGATTCGGAAAAGAAGTACGATGACAGCCAGATTCAGGTTCTTGAAGGACTTGAGGCGGTAAGAAAGCGACCGGGTATGTACATCGGCTCCACAAGTGCGAGAGGTCTGCACCACCTTATCTACGAAATCGTGGATAACTCCATTGACGAATCTCTTGCGGGCTACTGTACCAAGATTACGGTAACTCTCCACGAGGACGGCTCTGTTTCGGTACAGGACAACGGACGAGGAATTCCCTCCGGTATTCATCCGAAGATGGGTATTTCCACCATCGAGGTTGTATTTACCGTGCTCCACGCGGGCGGTAAATTCGGCGGTGACGGCTATAAGATTTCCGGCGGTCTTCACGGCGTAGGTGCTTCGGTTGTTAACGCGCTTTCCGAGTGGACTGAAATTGTAAACTGCCGTGACGGTCAGAAATTCACTGAAAGATTCGAAAGAGGTAAGACCGCAAGACCTATTGCAATGGTAGGGGAGTGCGGCGACGAGCACGGTCTTTACGTCCGCTTCAAGCCCGACCCCGAAATTTTCGATACGGTTGAATTCGAGTATTCGGTTGTTGAAAAGAGACTCCGTGAGCAGGCATTCCTCAATGCAGGTCTTATGATTGAGCTTATAGACCTCAGACCTCAGAAGGAGGGCGAGATTGAGATAGCCGAGGACACCGAGTCCGCAGGTCTTGAGGTACACACCGAGGACGCCACAAGATACAAGGTTTACCATTATGAAGAGGGTATACGTCAGTTTGTAAAATACCTCAACGGTAAAAAGAGAGCGGGCGTGCTTCACGATGATATCGTGTATCTCTCGGGAAAGAAGGGAGATGTTTCGGTAGAAATTGCCCTTCAGTACAACGACTCCTACGATGAAACAATGATTACCTTCGCCAACAATATCAACACAATTGAAGGCGGTACACACGAGACAGGCTTCAAGAATGCTCTTACGAGAATCATAAACGACTACGGCAAGAAGTTCAAGGCACTCAAGGACGACGAAAAGCTCTCGGGCGACGACTGTCGTGAAGGACTTTGTGCGATTGTCAGCGTAAAGCTTCCCGAGGCACAGTTCGAGGGTCAGACAAAGACCAAGCTCGGAAATGCGGACATTCGTCCCTTCGTTGAGGCTGTAATGACCGAGGAGCTTACAAACTACCTTGAAGAAAACCCCAACGCCGCAAAGGCAGTTATAGAAAAGGCAATTACCGCACAAAGAGCAAGAGAAGCGGCAAGAAAGGCGAGAGACCTTCAGAGAAGCAGAAAGTCTGCGCTTGAAAACACGACGCTTCCCGGTAAGCTTGTTGACTGTCAGGAAAAGAACATGGAGCTTACAGAGCTGTTCCTTGTCGAAGGAGACTCTGCGGGCGGTACGGCAAAGGAAGGACGAAACAGCCAGTTCCAGGCGGTGCTTCCCATGCGTGGTAAGATACTGAACGTAGAGAAATCAAGACTTGACAGAATTCTTTCATCGACACAGATAACACCTATCATCATAGCACTTGGCTGCGGAATAGGTGAGGAATTCAATATGGAAAAGCTCCGCTACGGCAAAATCATCATCATGAGCGATGCCGACGTGGACGGAGCCCACATCAAAACATTGCTCCTCACCTTCTTCTTCAGACACATGAGACCTCTTATTGAAAACGGCCACATTTACTGTGCAAGACCGCCGCTGTTCAGAGTATTCAAGGGCAAGACGTCAAGATACGCCTTCTCCGACGAAGAAAAGGACAGAATCATAGAAGAGCTCGGAGGCAACGCCGAGGCCGAGCGATACAAAGGTCTTGGTGAAATGGACGCCGACCAGTTATCCGAAACCACAATGGACCCCGAACACAGAACACTCTCCAAGGTCACAATCGAGGACGCCATCGAGGCAGACGAAACCTTCACCCTTCTTATGGGCGAGGAGGTTGAGCCGAGAAGAGACTTTATTCAGAAGAATGCGAAGTATGTGACGAACCTTGATATTTGATTTTTCAAAGAAAAATCAAATATCTACAATGCACAATTCACAATGCACAATTCACAATTGAGGATGATTTGCGAAGCAAATCTTCCGAATCGGATTAAATGTGTAGGATAATTGTGATGGAGTGATTATGAAAAAGGAAAATGTTATAGTTGATAAGAGTAAGTGCTTTGCGATTCGTATTATAAGACTTTATAAATTTTTAAATTGTACCTATAATGAGAATATTATGTCAAAGCAGTTATTGAGATGTGGAACTAGCATCGGTGCTAATGTATGTGAGGCAATACGCGGACAAAGTTACGCAGATTTTTATTGCAAAATGAATATAGCGCTGAAGGAAGCAAGTGAAACCGAATATTGGCTTGAACTACTATACAAAACAGAGTATCTTACAAATCAACAATATACCAGCATAGATACCGATTGCAAAGAAATAAACAGAATACTTACAGCAATAGTAAAAAACAATCTAAAATAATTTTAATCATTAGTCGCTTCCGAATTCCAGTCGGCAGCCATATTTCTCTTCCACCTCATGGGGAGTGTTTTCATGTGCGATTCTGGCTATCGAATAGGCGGCTGCAATTTCCATATC
>JAFYPA010000007.1 GCA_017560085.1 Clostridia bacterium | reverse complement strand
TTCAACAGAAAGAACAAGTGCTTCAGAACTTGCATCTTTCACATAGTCGCCGTTTTTAATTGTTATATTGTCACGGCGTTCTTTGTAATACCATTCATATGTATAAGGTGCTTTACCACCGAACACCTGAACCTCAAGCTCGTGCTTTTTGCCGTATGCATCATATTCTGCACCTTCGGGCTGCTTGTGGATTGTAAGCTTTGACTGAACCGTGTTGGTGCCTATGTTTACCTGATAGTCCTGATTGGGAAGAACCTCGTATGAGCCTTCAACCACCTTGTCGCCTTCAACGGTAGGAACCTTTATCTGGGGCTCATAGTCTACGGTGGGAGCGATTACGTGATTGATTTCGTCGTCCTCTTCCTCGATGACCTCGTATTTGTCGTCAATTTTTTCGATGTATTCCGTGCCGAGGTCGAATCTTATTCTCTTGTCGGTGTTCATCATTCTTGCAACGATTACGGCAACCTCGCTTCTCTTGATGCTTGCGGTGGGGTTGCAGTTGTGGTCTGCGTCAACGCCTGTTACGATGCCTGCTCTGTAAAGCTTGTATATGGGGTCGGCGTAGGGTGCGCTTGAGGGCACGTCGGGAATGCTGTCCTCGGGAATGTTGTTTATTTCCTCGTAAGCCTCATCCGGAAGAGCGCAGGCAAATATGTACATATATCCGACTCTTGTTGCGTTGTCGTTCCAGCTGTAATCGGTGCGGATTATTTTGTTTTCCTTGCAGTAGTCGGCGTACGGCTGATACCAGGGCTCACCGTTTGCGAGTGTGATGTCTCCGCTTGTGTAAAGCTGATTCATACAAGCCGCAAGCTTTACCGCCTCCGCATAGGTAAGATTGTCGTCAGGTCTGAATTCATCCTTGGTCTTGCCGTTTATAAGACCTGTTTCAACGGCATAAAGAACATCCTCCGTATACCACGCATCGGAAGCAACGTCAGCAAAGGGATTTATAGGCTCATAGTGACCGCAAACGGTACACTTGCCATTCTCAAATGTGTGGTCTCCCACATTGAAAAGCTCAAAGCAGATTGTGCATTCGGAATAATGGCAAACAAGATTTGCCATATCCATGAGTTGATGCTCGTGCTCACCGTATGCGGCGTTTACCGTTGCGGATGCGGATATAAGCATTGTGAGTGAAAGGATAAGTGATATTATTTTTTTCATTTTGAGTACCTCTTTTTTTATTTATGCAGTTACGGCATTATGACTATCATTTCATCTTTGGATGAACCACCTTGCTTGAAATCAACGATCGCATCGGCGGTTATGATTATATAAGCCTCTTTGCTTGTCAGCTTTCTTCCCGAAGCATCCGTGACGGTACAGCGGAATTTGCATTCGGAGTCCATTTTTGTGCCGTCAACAAGAACTGTCAGCGTGTCGGTTGTTTCGCCCTCTGCCCACTCATAGTCCTTGTAAACCTTAAGATATCCGCCGTCAAGCACATCGCTCGGATATGTGAACTCCCACTGATAGCTGTAAGGAGCCTTTCCGCCCTCGGCTACCACCTTGAACTGTACCTTTTCGCCATGTTTTCCAACAACGTTTTCGGGATTAGCAGTTATATACATTGATTTCGGAAGAATTTTTGCGGTGTTTGAATCTATGCAGTAAGGACCATTTCTAACCTCGCATCTGTATTCACAGTGACTTACAAAATCAGCCTTCTCAACCTGAATCTTAAGATTTTTTGTAGTTGCTCCTTTTGCCCAAGTATCAGTAGGCTCAATTTTTTTCCAACCATTTGTGTTGTCATTTTTTATGTACCACTGATAAGTTGCATCCGAGCATCGTGAGAAAGCATAGAATGTAACTTCTTCACCAACGTTAGCACGAACTGTCGATGGTTGATATGC
>JAFYPA010000086.1 GCA_017560085.1 Clostridia bacterium | reverse complement strand
TTCGCTGACAGCTTCCCCCTCGTGGGAAGCCATTATAGCGCGCCACTAAACAATAGCGAAGGTGGCACAAACAAGCCTTCCCCCCGGGGGGAAGGTGTCGCCGTAGGCGACGGATGAGGGGAATTGCTCCCCCACAAACCCTAAATTTACCATTTTGCATTTATCATTTTACATTTTACATTGTTTTTTCGCCCCCAAGGGGCAAAAAAACAGAGCCTACCGTTTCCGATAGGCTCTGTGATTCATAAGCTTTATAAAAAGACTTCAGAGATATTCGACAAATTAGTCGGAGATATAAGGCATAATAGCGATATGTCTTGCTCTCTTGATAGCTACTGTGAGCTGTCTCTGATGCTTTGCGCAAGTACCGGTGATTCTTCTGGGGAGAATTTTAGCTCTCTCGGAAACACACTTGCGAAGTCTTGCTACGTCCTTGTAATCGATGTGTTCGATCTTATCTGCGCAGAACATGCAAACCTTCTTCTTCTTGCGAGTCTTAAACTGATTCTGCTTCTGTGCGTCCATGGATATGTCCTCCTTTCGACATTACATTTTTAAATGGGGTTCCCCTTTATCAGAAGGGGAGATCGTCTTCGCCAACCTCTTCAAAGTTGGAGTCCGCAGGTGCTGTCGGAGCGTTTCCTCCGAAGCTCTGTCTGGGGGGTTCGCCGTAAAACATATCGTTTCCTCTGGGAGAATCAGAAGACTTCTTTTCCACAAAGGTAGCTTCCTCTGCTACAACCTCTGTCACGTAACGCTTCTGACCGTTCTGGTCAGTATAGCTTCTGGACTGGATTGCACCGCAAACAAGGATGGACTTGCCCTTGCTGAAGTATCTTGAGATGAACTCAGCTGTCTGTCTCCAGGCTACGATATTGATGAAATCCGCCTGCTGTGCGTCATCCGGCTTGGCGTATCTTCTCTGGACAGCCAATGTAAAGGTTGCCACGGAAACGCCTGAGGGAGTCTGCTTAAGCTCGGGATCGGCAACGAGATTGCCAACGAGAATTACTTTGTTGAAAGCCATCTTGTTTCCCTCGCTTTACGGATTACTTTTCGAGTGCTACAATAATAGAACGGAGAATACCGTCTGTGATATTGTAAACACGGTCGAGTTCTGCGGGTACTGCCTTTTCAGCTGCGAAGTTTACGAGAACGTAGTAACCTTCTGTAAGGTCTTCGATCGGATATGCGAGCTTTCTCTTGCCCCATTCATCGATGCTGTCGATTGTACCGCCGTTGTTCGTTATAATTCCTGTGAACTTTTCGATAAGAGCCTTTGTAGCCTCTTCCGTGTATTCAGGGTTTATAACGAAAATGGTTTCATACTTGCCGATGATCTTTTCCATTTTGTTACACCTCCTTTCGGCCTATGGCCCGAAGCTTTCCTTCGAGCAAAGAGGAAGTATTGCCTAAGATTTGCAATACTATCCGAATAAGCATTTTACCACATCGTTTTATTTTTGTCAAGAGCAATCACAAATTGTTTACATTTTACTTTTTACCGCTTTCGCTCCGTCCGAAACGAATAATTCCTGCGGTTTTTGAGTGCTCCGCGAAAAAATACGAACAAATATTCTATTTTGCTATTGACTTTTTGCCGATTTTGTGGTATAATATAGAACATAAGTTCTATGTGCGGAAAAATATTTTTTCGATATATAAATAATAAAAATGAAAGGAAGTAAAAAATGGCTGAATTTATAGGAAAATACTGGCTGGAGGTCATCTTCGGAGTCCTCATAGCCGAATGCACCGCACTTGTGGCAAGACTCCGTGCGAGAAAAAAGGAGAATCTGTGCCTTAAGAGTGCAATCTGCGCACTTCTGAGGGACAGAATCATCGTGATATACAACCGCTATACGGAAAAGGGGTACTTCCCCATTCACGAGCGGGAAAATCTTGCTCATCTCACGGGGGAATACTATGCTCTCGGCGGAAACGGCGTGGTAAAGGAGCTCGAGGAAAGACTTTCCGAGCTTCCCACAAATCACAATCAGATATAGCGAAAGGAGAAGTCTATGGCAAAATTGGTAGCGGATTCAACCTACAAAATACAGAATCTGACGGTTAACGTCAAAAAAATTCCGTTCGGAACAAAATGGATTAAGGACAGCGGTAATTTCCGCAAGGGTGACAAATACAAGGCGGACAGACTTATGAGCGGAGGAAGCGGAAAAATCCTCGGCATAACCATCCACAACACGGGAAATTCCGCCGATGCGGAAACATACACCCGTGCGACCTTCAATCAGAATATGAATTCCTCGCGTGTACACTTCTACGTTGACAGCAAGGAGGCGTGGCAGAATCTCGAGGAGAACGAGGTCGGCTGGCACGCGGGCACCGGCGACAAGGGTTTGGGTAACGACAGCTATATGGCTATCGAAATCATAATGGGCAGTGAAAGAGGCGAAGCGGACAGACTCGCCGAGGAAAACGGTGCTCTTCTCACGGCGTACCTTCTTCGCAAGCACAAGCTCGGCATTGACACCGTGGTAACGCACAAGCACTGGTCGGGAAAGGAGTGTCCCATCTACATACTGCCCCACTGGGACGAGTTCATTTCGCTTGTAAAAAAGAAATACGACGAGCTTGCCCCCGCAAAGACTTCGGACAATCAGCCCGACGAATATGCGGCTTCTGCCGTATACAAGGCGGTGCAGGGCAAAATACTGGCAGGCACTCCCGAGGGAGACCTGCGTTTACACTCTGCGGTGACACGCCAGGATTTATGTGTTGTCCTTGACAGGCTGGGCTTATTTGACGGTTTATCCGCGGGGAACTGAAATTTTTCTGAAAGGAGGTTATGGTATGAAATACACGGACATAATAAGAAAGCTATCATCCAGAAAATTCTGGGTATGCGTTTGCGGATTTGTGACTTCGCTTATGGCGATGTACAACTTTTCCGACGACGATGTTACGAGGGTGACGGCGCTGATTACTTCGGCGGGATGCCTTGTGGCGTATATGCTGGCGGAAGGATATAGTGATGGGAAGAATAATGATAATGCATAATGCATAATGCATAATCGAGGTTGGAAAATTCGTTTTCTTTGATTATTAAAATTGGAATTTATAGGGGACAGGAACTAGGAACTAGGGGCTAGGGAAGGTTGGAAGCTTCGCTTCCTTCGTTAAGATTTAAATTGGGGTTTGTCGGTGAGGTTTGTTCACCCTCTAATCATCGTATAAATTGCGATTATTGCGATTCCTGCTAACTCCCTCAGTCAGCTTCGCTGACAGCTCCCTCAAGAGGGAGCCATACTGTGCCCCTGCTTTGGTGCGGATATTCGAGTTTTCGCAATGCCTTATGCCATTTGGTTTTGCATATTGTTTTGGCTGTTGCACAAGGGTGGACTTTTGTGTGGCTCCCTCTTGAGGGAGCTGGCGCCGTAGGCGACTGAGGGAGTTCTGCAGGAAGCACTCTCCTTGGCTTTTAAATGTTGTTAGAGGGTGCACCAACATCCCGATAA
>JAFYPA010000085.1 GCA_017560085.1 Clostridia bacterium | reverse complement strand
TTTCTCCCTTTTTTCTCTCTCAAAAAGAAGAAAAAGAGAAAGGAGAAGAGGAGAAGGAGAGGAGAAAAAGAAGAGTAGGAGAAGAGAAGGAGAGGATAGAGAAAATTGCCCATTTGGCGATAAAAGAAAAATGCCATGACACCCACTATTTTGGGGCACCCCCATTTATCCTCATAGGGGCAAAAATCTTTATCCTAACTCCCTATAAATAAAACAAAAAAATATAGCCTAAATCAGGACCTTGTTATAAAAAAGCAAGGTCCTTTACGCAGGCCGCCTTTGAGGAGCTTTGTGTGCAGCTTATCCTTCCGAGGCTTGATGAAAGCTTTGCTCTTTCCGTTGCCGTTGAATATTCCGCAGAAAACGAAACCGTCAATATGCAGATAAAATACACGGGCGAAATTTTCAACCCCTGCGAGAGCGACAATGTGCTTCCCCTTAAGATTCTCGGCAGTATAACCGAAAGCATAACCCACAGCGAATGCACCGACGGTGACTACACAAACACGGTGACAGTGGATATAAAAGAAAAATAATCGCCGATGCGGTGACATATTACAAAATCCGCTTTTTATTATTCCGATGAGCCCTGCTTCCCAAAAGCAGGGTTCATTTTTTGTTCGCAAAAACAGATATACAGATAAAAATTTTTGAAAAAACGCAAAAAAACAGCTCCAATCTTTAAACTAACGCCAGATTTGTCATAGGTTTGTCATACCGAATCCTGTAAAATAAATATAAAGTCATACAATGAGAGGTGTTTTTTCAAAAACACACTCCGTAGACAAATCCATCAAGGAGGATAAAATTTGAAAAGCAAAAGAATTCTGAGCCTTCTTCTGGCATCACTTCTTTGCCTGACCTCATTCACGGCACTTGCCGATGAGGCAGAGGAGATTGTCACAGCCGAAGAAGAAGCGGCAGCAAGAGAGACCGAAGTCGCCGAGGAGCTTACAGTCCCCACAGAAGAGACTCCCGACGACCCCACCGAGGAAATCGTCGCAATGCCGGATGACGACAACGACGGAAGCATCGACTATTCCGATATGTTCAACCGGGCATACCGGAGCGAGGAAGAGGAGAAGGAAGCAGACCTGTTCTTCATCTGTCCCACGGTTGATATGGGCGATGCGGGAATTCTTCCGGCACATGTCGAAAAGGATGCCGAGGACCCGAGCATAACACAGATAATTATCGCAAGCTTTTACGTCGATGAGAACAACAAAATTACATATGTTTCCGAGTTCGACGGTATGTTTTTATTAGACTGAATAAATTTTAAATTTATAATTTTTTTATTTAAAGGAGAAAATCACCATGAAAAAGAATTTGATGTTTGTAATCCCCATGATCGCAGTTGCAGTTTTACTTTTCTTACTCCGCGCAACAGGAATGACAGCCCACATCGGACTTTCCGTTGTAGGTCTTGTGCTCCTTGTGGCATATGCTGTTACCACAAAGAAGTCCTGGAAGCTTCCCGCACTTGAGATTCTTCAGCGCGTATGCTATGCCGTTGCACTTATCACGGGCGTTGTTCTTATGAACGTACACGGCGTTGCCGCAATTGCGGTTGTTCACAGAGTAAGTGCCGTTTTGTTTGCACTTCTTCTTATTGTTACAGAGGCTCACAAGGCAATAAAGAAGTAATCCGGAGATAGACAATGATAAAAAATAAAGCAGTCAGCATAATTCTCGCATCGCTGATGATTTTCGGCACAGCCGTAAGCAGCCTTGCATCAGGCGGATATTACCTCCCGTATGTAAACGGAGAAATGTCCTCACCGTCCTACTGGACACAGGACAACGAAATCCTTATGACTCCCGAGGAAATTTCCGCTCTTAACAAAAGCATCATTTCCACCAAGGGAACAAATATGTACGACCTTAAGAATCAGGCGGAAACCGTCAACGGAATTTCCCTTAACGAGTCCCTTCTGAAGTCCGGCCGTGCCGATGCCGAATATTACCTCGGCTGGACCTTCCTTGAAAAGGAAACAAAGGCAACCATGGAGGAATATGAGGTAATCATAGCCAACACGCAGAATCCCGATGCCGAAAAGGAGCAGAAGGTTCTCTATGGTATAGCAACAAAAAGAACAGAGCTCCGTGCATTCCCCTCTGATACCGCAATCTGGGACGAGGTTACCGATACCGATTTTGACTATCAGTATCTTGTGGGCGTGCGTGTAAACGAGCCCGTGGTAATCATCTCAAAGTCCGCAGACGGAAGGTACTACCTCGCAAAGAACGTATGCTGCTCGGGATGGATTCCCGCAGACAGCGTTGCAATATGCAAGGACAAGGAGGAATGGATTTCCGCGTGGGATATAAAGAACGAGGACGCCCTTGTGGTATGGGGCGATAAGGTGTTCACCGAAACAACAATCGTAGGCGAAAAGACCTCCGACCTTCTTCTCACAATGGGAACGGTTCTCGAGCTCGCAAAGGATATCGACCCCAATGTTCTTATAGATAACCGCTCGGCATACAACAACTTCGTCGTATGGATTCCCGTAAGAAACGAGGACGGCTCATATGCCAAGAAGCTTACACTCATTTCCGAGCATAAAAACGTACATAAGGGCTATTTACCCTTTACAAAGGCAAATATAGCAAAGGTTACCTTCTCGGCTCTCGGCAATATCTACGGCTGGGGCGGAATGCTCAATTCCGAGGACTGCTCGGGCTATATGAGAAGCATATACAAATGCTTCGGTCTTGAGCTTGCAAGAAACACAACCTGGCAGACAGCAATGCCCGTAGGCAAGGTGGATATGAAGAATATGCCGGGGGAGGAGCGCATTAAATTCCTTGATGCAATTCCCTTCGGCACAATACTTTATATAAGCGGTCACGAAATGATGTACCTCGGAAGCGAGGACGGCAGATACTATGTTATAAGTGCCGCAGGAAATGTTGTTCTCCCCGGTGAATCAAAGACAGTTCAGCGCATACGCTCGATTGTAATAAATACACTTGATATGAGAAGAACAAACGGCAACACCTGGTTTGACGAGATTACTACCGCCATTATTCCGTTCTACGATGCTGTAGAAAATCCTCTTCCCGACTACGAATGGTACCACGAGGGAGCAGTATATTGCCTTAAGAACAAGATTATGCAGGGCGATGAAAACAAGCTTTTCAATCCCTCGAATAACGTAACCTGGGCAGAGCTTATGCAGATTCTCTTCAATATGGAAAAGCCCAAGCCCGTAATAGAAACGGAGGAGGGCGCTCCGTGGTATACGGCGGCGGTAGTATGGGCAACAGAAAACAGCCTTGTTCACGAAAACGACAAGGACTACAACCCCGATGCTCCCATGACCCGTGAACAGCTTGCAACCGTTCTTTACCTTTACGCACAGTACAAGAATAACGACACAAGGGTAGGGGAAGAGACAAACATTCTCTCCTACGATGACGCAACCGATGTTTCCGAGTACGCAATTCCCGCAATGCAGTATGTTACCGGCGCAGGTCTTATAAACGGAAAGACTGCTACCACTCTCAATCCCAAGGACAACACAACAAGAGCGGAAATTGCCGTAATCCTTGACAGACTTAACAAGTACAACATCCGTATGGAGGAAATCAGAAAGACAACCGTTGACTACACAAGAGACTTCACAAGCTTCACTTATCAGCCCGAATCCGCAGACGATGCCGTGACAGAGCACCTTAAAGCAGTTGACAGATGCTCCTACGGTACGGCAGGCTCATCTCTTTCACAGCTTGCGGCAGGCGTAAGCGTGCTGGAGCTTTCCGTAGCAGAAGACACAGCCGAAAAGCTTACAAAGTATCTCGACGGAATGGACGCAACACAGCGCGACTACTTCTCCTTCCAGTGGCAGATGTGTATGAAGAAGGCAAGGGCAATTCTCGAAAAGCCCTCAAATTTCAAGGATGAAATGAGTGATGCGGGTATCGAAGATTTTGATGCCTCCGCATACAGCAGGGAAATCCTTGATAAGCTCAACGACATCGTTATGAGCGAGCTTGAAAAGCGCGGTGTAAAGGACGAATGGAAAAACCATCCCGAAACCGAGCCCTTCGATTTTTGGGAAGAATAAATCATAATTCAAAAAATAAAAGCTCCGAAGATTTTTCGGGGCTTTTGTCATAGGTTTGTCATAACCGTGATGATATAATTAAATAAATATATCCTTGCGGATAATATAATTTTCGGTACCAATCAATATTTTGCGAAAAAATTGTTGAAATGCCGATTTAAATGTGATAAAATAAACACAGAATATTTTGCGGAGAACAAATCTTATGAAATCAATCAGAGAATATCCCAAGAAAAATATATTTATCGGTATATGCATAGCCCTGCTTGTCGTGGTGCTCAGCATCTTCGTGTATACGGGACGAAGCTTCGGAACTCAGGCGATGAACGCAATGTATCTTTCCGCCCGTTTTGAGGGACAGTATAAGGTGGCAGACGGCGAATGGCAGACCTATGTCAAGGGTAAGCATATCCCCGCAACGAGGGGCGATGTTTTGCTGAAGGGTAATTTTCAGCTTGTCGTACCGTCCGACGGAGAAGTGGTCGGAACAGCCTCCGAGGGCGTTATCCTTGCGTTTTACTTTAACCATATCGGATGCGAAATTTCGGAAAACGGAGTGGATTTCCGCCCCTTTGACGCCGAAATTGATGCTGTCGACGAGGATATGTGCGGTGAAATGTACATCGGCTATATGTGTGAGGGCTCGGAGGAAATCACCTTGAGATTCACCAATCCCCATAAATTCGGTAATCCATACGCCGTTGACGAATTCCTCAACAATCTGAGCACCTACGGCGGAACATCCTTTGAAAGGGATGTGCTAAACATGGGAGGCTTCCACAGAATTCTCGGTACCGCGCTTATACTGTTTTCGTTTATGGTGCTCGGAACGGCATTGTTCGCTATGCTTATCCACATCAGAAGCAACGCAAATCTGTGGCTTATCGGTCTTAGCATCTTCTTTGCGGGAATTTACTTTGTTTTCAAGGCACACGGAGTTATGTTCTTCAGCGAAATAATCAAATTCAACACAAGAATGCTGACAGGCTCTATGATGCTTTATATGCTGGGCCTTACCGCCTTTATAGCGTTTCAGCTCAAGGGAAATTCCAAAAAAATCGGCATAGGCGTTACCGCACTGATTTTCCTTTCGGTTGCGACATTTATGATTGCACCTTCTGTTTCGGCGGTAAGATTTTTCGATACAATGCTTGGATGGGCAATACTTCAGAGTGCGGTTTGTGTCGTGATGACCGTCCTGCTTGTAATTCGTTTTGTAAATGGCACAAGGAACGAAAAAACACTCTGCATTCTCGGTTTATTCCCTATGCTTGCCTTTGTAACGGATACCGTATGCACGGGACTCGGCATCTGGCAGGGCGGAGCTGCCTCCGAGATAGTATTTATTCTTCTTTTTGTTGCAGCCCTTATTCTTGTACTGAATATCTTCCCGAAAAACCTCAACGCCGCAAGAAGGGCGAGAGAGCTTGAAGCGGAAAAGGTTATTCTCAAGGCAGAGCTTACCGAAAGCCGTATCGCCACTCTTATCAGCCAGATTCAGCCCCACTTCATATATAACACCCTCGGAACAATAGAACAGCTTTGTCTTACCGAGCCCGAGGCGGCATCAAAGCTTGTCCGCAACTTCAGCCTTTATCTTCGCGGAAACTTCAGCGAGCTTGATAATGTAAAGCCCATAAGATTCTCGCAGGAAATGAACCATGTTAAGCACTATACCGACATCGAGCAGGTGCGCTTCCCCGATATGACAATACAGTACGACCTTCGCTCGGTTGAATTCCTTCTTCCCGCACTTTCCGTTCAGCCCCTTGTGGAAAACGCCATAAAGCACGGACTTATGGGACTTGAAGAGGGCGGTATCGTTACCATATCCGCCTACGAAACCGACAGCCATTACGTTGTTGAGGTAACAGACGACGGCGTAGGCTTTGATATGACCGTAGGCTACGACACTTCAAAGCACGTCGGAATTAAAAACATCCGTGCCCG
Source organism: Clostridia bacterium (assembly GCA_017560085.1). Taxonomy (GTDB): domain Bacteria; phylum Bacillota; class Clostridia; order Oscillospirales; family CAG-382; genus SIG622. The sequence continues at coordinate 31,232 of JAFYPA010000085.1, read as the reverse complement.
AATCGAAGCAATGTGCGGCGGAACACTTACCATAGAAAGCAAGCCGGGATGCGGCACAAAAGCAACTCTTAATATTCCAAAGGAGGCAACGGAAAATGATAGCGATAACGGTTGACGACGAAAGACCGATGCTCAACGCCCTTACGGATATCGTAAAGGCATCCCCCGATATAGAAGCGGTCTACGATTTTTCCGCCTGCTCCGCAGCTCTTGAATGGATTTCCGAAAACAGCGCAGACATAGCCTTTCTTGACATAAATATGCGAGGAATGGGCGGTCTTGCCCTTGCGGAAAAAATAATCGAGCTCCGTCCCGAATGCAAAATTGTATTCTGTACGGGCTATGAGCAGTACGCTCTTAACGCCATACAGCTCAGATGCAGCGGCTACCTTATGAAGCCCATAACTCAGGAGGCTGTTCAAAAGGAAATTGACCATATCAAGGGCAAGAATCCCAACGAATTCCTTCTTGAGGTAAAATGCTTCGGCACCTTCGAGGTGCTGAAAAACGGCGAGGCACTTACCTTCAAGCGTACAAAGGCGAAGGAGCTTTTTGCCGTGCTTGTCGACAGAAACGGAGCGGGAATCACGGGTAAGCAGATTTGTGCCGTTATGTGGCCGGAAAACACCGACGACATCAAAAATATGGACTACCTCAGACACCTCGTGGGAGACCTGAAAAAGGCACTTGCCAATGTCGGTGCCGAAAGAGTATTCTGTCAGGACGGATACAACTACAGAGTTGATACCACAAGAATCAGCTGTGACTATTACAGCTATCTGAAATCCGGCAAGCCTCAGTTCCTCGGCGAGTATATGTCGCAGTATTCCTGGGCAGAGGATACACTTTCCTTGCTTCTGGGCAAAAATTGACGAAATTGTTAAATGTTCGAAAAAACTGAAAAAATCAAGAAAAAATTTTACGGTTGAAGCAATTCAGCCGTATTTTTTTATGTTTTTCGCTCTGTTTGTCATAGGTTTGTCATAGACGGTCTGGTATTATATATATCAGAATGAAAAATTATGCAAACCGAAAGGAAATTTTGAAATGAAAAAGTATTTACTCAGTGCTGTAACAGCAGTATGCTTAATCGGATGCCTCCTCTGCGGAACAGCATTTGCAAAGGACACGGAGAGCATCGTTATCCTCTACGAGAACGATGTTCACTGCGCGGTGGAGGGCTATTCAAAGCTTGCCGCAATGAAGCAGGAATTAAAGGAAGAATATGAATACGTCGGCGTTGTCTCCAGCGGTGACTTCGTACAGGGCGAAACCATCGGTGCGGTTTCCAAGGGCGAGTACATCGTAAACATTATGAACATCGTCGGCTACGACGCAATCATTCCCGGTAACCACGAATTCGGTTATATGCTTCCCAGACTCGTTGAGCTCAACGCAATCTCCAATACAAAATACCTCTCCTGCAACTTTATGAAGCTCGGTGAGGATAAGCCCTATTTCGACCCGTATAAAATAGTTTCCTACGGTGAAACGGATATCGCGTATATCGGTATCGTAACACCCGAAACAATTAACTCCTCATATCCTTCACAGTTCAAGAACGAAGACGGCGAGATTATCTATACCTTCTCCGTAAACAACCTCTATGAGGTGGTTCAGTCCAATGTTGACGCCGCAAGAAAAGAGGGTGCCGATTATGTTATCGCCCTTGCTCACGTAGGCTACGACGAATCACAGACCCTTGACGATATCGTAAAGCTCATCGGCAACACCGACGGCATTGATATAGTTCTTGACGGTCACTCCCACTCCACAATCGAGGAAATGCTCGTAAAGGATAAGAGCGGAGACGAGGTTCTTCTTACATCAACAGGTACAAAATTCAAGAATATCGGTAAGCTTACAATTACCAAGGACGGCTTTGATACACAGCTTATTCCTACCGAATCCTACACCAAGACAGACGCAGCCGTTGATGCTTACATCAAGGAAATCAACGAAAGCTACGCAGAGCTCGGCAACAGAAAAATCGGCGAAAGCAAGGTTGAGCTTATCGTAAACGACAGCGAGGGCAACCGTCTTGTAAGACGCTCAGTCACAAACCTCGGTAACCTTTGTGCCGATGCCTTCAGAGCGGTAATCGATACCGAAATCGCCTTTGTAAACGGTGGCGGAATCCGTGCACCCATCAAGGCGGGCGATGTTACATTCAATACCCTTTACTCTGTGTTCCCCTTCGGAAACCAGGTTTTAAAGGCAGAGCTTTCCGGACAGGTGCTTCTTGATATGCTTGAAATGGGCGTTATGGAATACCCCAACGAGAACGGCTCCTTCCCCCATATGTCGGGCGTAACCTTCAAAATCAACAAATCCATTCCCACACCCATCAAGGTTGACGAAACAGGCTTCTTTGTAAAGGTTGAAGGCGATTACCGTGTATACGATGTAATGATTCTTGACGGTGAAAGCGGTACTTACAAGCCCCTTGAGCTTGACAGAAACTACACAATCGCAATTGCAAATTACTATGTTATAGACTTCGGCGGCGGTCTTTCAATGCTTGAAAAGGCAACCGTTCTTCAGAACGACGGAATACTTGACGTTGAAGTGCTTGAATCCTATGTTGCAAATTATCTCGGCGGCGTTATCGGCGAGGAATACGCAGAGGTTGACAACAGAATAATCTTCACAGACGGCTATGACAAAGCGGCATCCGAGGACAAGGGCATAACAAGAGCGGAAGCAATAATCGCTCTCTGGAATATCGAGGGCAGCCCCGTTGCGAATTACGCAATGAAGTTCGAGGACGTAAGGACCGAAGAGTCTTACACCGAAGCAATCCGCTGGGCGGCAGCCGCAAAAATCGTAAACGGCTACTCCGAAAGCAGCTTTGCACCGAACGAGCTTTTGACCCGTGAACAGCTTGCAACAATCCTCTGGCGCTATGCGAAGTATAAGAATGCAGACGTAAGCGTCGGAGAAAGCACAAACATCTTAAGCTACGACGACGCCTTTGAAATCAGCGAGTACGCAATACCCGCATTCCAGTGGTCCTGCGGAAGCGGTGTTCTTTCCGGCAATACGGTAAGCACCCTTGCTCCCAAGAACGCAGTAAGCGAGGATGAGCTTAAGGCAGTCCTTGACAGATATTCACAGAATGTAAAATCATAAACACAACAAAAGGGGAATTTTATGACAATCAATGTTGAAAGAGATTTTGAGCTTGTAACCCTTGGAATAACAGGAAGGCTTGATACAACCACCGCCCCGAATCTTGAGACTGTGGTAAAGGACCTTTCCTCTGATACCAAGGAGCTTGTTTTCAATATGTCCGAGCTGGAATACATTTCCTCGGCGGGAATAAGAGTGCTTCTCGCGGCTTATAAGAAAATGACATCAAACGACGGCATTATGCGAATAGAAAAGACCAATGAAATAGTCCGCGAGGTCTTCGAAATGACAGGTCTTCTGCAGATGCTCGAGCAAGAATAATTACAGATATAAGAGAGGTAATAAACTATGTTTAAGAACAGAACTGCACAGCTTATTTATCAGTCCTTCTTCTGTGCGATAGGACTTATCGGTATTTTCGCAAGCTTCGGTATTTTTGATGATGTCACAAACCTCAGAACGGATTTCTATGTTCACTTTACAAACATCAGCAACTATCTTTGTATAGGCATCGTATTTGCAGAGCTCGTACAGACAGCAAAAAAGAAGACTGACAGCTATGTAAATGTAGCACCATTCCTTAAGTTTATCGGCGTGCTTGCAATTCTTCTCACTTTCCTTGTGTTCAACTTCCTTCTCGCAGGTCAGCCCGGAAGAGACCCTCAGGCTAACTGGCGTGTGGCAAGCATCACCTTCCACGTAATTCTTCCCATTATGTATGTCTTTGACTGGCTCCTCTTCTATGAGCACAAGAAGGTAAAATGGTATCAGCCCATAGCATCCGTTATTTTCCCCGTGATTTACGTTATTTTCGTATATACACGCGCGGCAATAGTTAACTTCAACCCCGAGGTTCCTTACCTCTATCCTTACTTCTTCCTCAACCTCGACAACCTCGGCGTTGCTGGCGTTGCAAAGTGGGTTGCGATTCTGTTCGTAGGCTTCATTGCACTCGGCTACATATTCTACGGAATCGATAAGGCTATAAATTCAAAGGAATGAGTCCTTCCGACCGAAAAGAAAGGTGCTTTACATATGAACAACTCTATTAAAAAGAAGTTTTTACTTCCGGGTATATTTTTCGCCGCAATGCTTGTTGCATTTGCTCTTTTAACCGTAATATTCTGCTATACAACAGAGCCCGAGATTGCAGAGGGTGACTTTCCCTTCTCGATAACCTACGAATACAAGGGCGAGGTGGGAGTTCTTTCCGGTGTTTACCACTGTAAATTTTCAAGCTCCTCAACCTATGGCGGATTCCACGAAAGATGGTGGGACGGAGGAGCAACCTACGACCAGACCCCCAAGTATGACTATGCCTACATCATCGACAGAACCGAGGATTATTCTCTTTCCATGCATGAGCATATGATTCCGGGCTACTTTATGGGCGACCCCCTTCATCAGGACTATTACGATGAGTACTACGATGGCGTAATTGCTCCCTACATTGAATACTACGATTACAAGAACGGTATAACTCTCGACGATTCAAACAGAGAAGCCGTACTCGAAGCAATCGACTTCAAGATTATAGACTATACATACCCCGAGCCCATAGAAAACAGCTTCCACCGTTCGGGATTGTGCTGTGAGGCGGATAACCTTCCTATGTTCGTTCTCGCGACAATTGTATTCCTTCTTCTCTGTATCATTTTTGTACGCAAGGAAAAGGATTACACTTATAACGCAATGGATAAGATATCCATCGTTCTCAACTTCCTTGTGGGTCTTGTTGCAATGCCCTTCATATCCATTGTCTGCCTGTTTATCGACATCAATGGTACGGCGGGCGATGTTACGGCATTTATCGCATATACAATTCCCGTTATAGGATATACGTGCCTTGCACTTTCAATCGTATTCAGACGTAAGGGCTACAGTAAGACAGGTATTGCAATTCAGTTTGTCGGTACCGTAATGTTCGCACTTCTTATTGCATCCGATATTATTAACGGACACTGGTTCTGATAAAAGCGATACTACCGCAAAAATACAAGCCATTGACAGATGATCTGATATCCGGAAGGGATAACTGGTAATGAAAACAAAATCGTTGCATTTTAAATTTTTAATAACAATTATAGCTGCAATGCTTGCTGTTACGGTGTTTATAGGCGGTCTGTGTGTTTACGAGGTTGATAACTTTGTTCAGACTCAGACCGAAAGCCTTATAAAAGTCACCTGCGAAAAGGATACCGCACAGATTAATGACGTTTTCGGTGATATGGAAAATTCCGTACATATCATGGAAGGCTATGTGCTGGGTCTTTTGGAGGACGGCGACGACATACACGACAGTGAGGTCCAGCAGGAAATCATAAGCCTGTCGGACGAAATGTTCGTGGATGTGGCAAAGCACACCGAGGGTGCCGTTGCATATTATTTAAGAATTGCTCCCGAAATATCCGACTCCCAAAGCGGATTTTTCTACAGCAGAGCAAGGGGAGAGAAGAGGTTTGTCCGCTTCGAGCCAACGGATCTTTCCGCTTACGACAGAAACGACACCGAGCATGTCGGCTGGTACTGGCAGGCGTACGATGCGGGAGAGCCCGTATGGATGCTTCCTTACCACAACCTCAACAACGACATAGTGATGATTTCCTATGTTGTGCCTCTTTATTACAATAAGGAATTTTTCGGTGTTGTCGGCATAGACTTTGATTATATGGTTCTTACGGATAAGGTAAGTAACATAAAGATTTACGAAAACGGATTCGCTCATCTCGAATTTGAGGGTGAGGAAATATACAATCTGTATCATAACAAGGAATCCGGAATTCACAATCACCCCGAAGAATATCTCAGCGTGTCGAATAAGCTGAAAAACGGAATGTCCCTTGTGATTTCCGCAAGCTACAGCGACATAAAGCAGATAAGATACGACATAGCGCTTAACATAGTGTATATCGCGGTTCTTCTCGGATTGTTCTTTGCTCTTGTGGTGGGCATTATCGTCAGAAGAATAGTTGACCCGCTCAAAAAGCTGACGGAAGCATCCGCAAAGCTTGCGGGCGGAGACTATAATGTCGATATAATACATAGCGACACCTACGAAATCAAGCTTCTGAGCACAGCCTTTAACAATATGGCACGGAATCTTGAGGAGCACGAAAGAATACAGAGCCTGCTTGCCTACCGAGATTCGCTCACGGGACTTAAGAATTCCAATTCCTACAGAGTCTGGGTAAGTGAGTTTGACAAGGCAGCCGAAAAGCCCGAGACCGCCATTATTATGATTGACCTTAACTGCCTTAAGGAAACCAACGACAGATACGGTCACGAGGTGGGCGACAGACTTATCGTAGCCGCAGCGCATCTCATTGCGGATACCTTCAAGAGAAGCCATGTGTTCAGAATCGGCGGAGACGAATTTCTGGTTGTGCTTCGGAACAGAGACCTCAAGGAGTACGGCGAGCTTATGAAAAAGCTTGAAGCGGAATGCGCAAAGCGGTTTATAACCGCAGACGGAGAAATGCTTCCCGTAAGCCTTGCAATGGGCTATGCGAGATATGATTCCGACGAGGATACAAGCTTCGTGGATGTATTCAATAAAGCGGATGACGCTATGTACGAAAACAAAAGAGGAGCAAAGGGACTGAATTAAAATGGGAAACAAAAAAAGAAAATTCGCCGATGACGGCTGGGCACTCTGGATAGACGGCGACGACAAAAGCACGGTATATCTCAACGAGTGGATAAACCCCAAGGGAAAAAGCTATGTCGATGTGGGCGTGCGTATTCACGGTGCAAAGGAAACAAAAGCGGTTAATGTCTTTGTTCCCTTTGAGATTGAAGAAAAAGAGGTGTGCGACCTTTCATATATGCTTGAGGACGTAACTGTTCTGCGCGCACTGTTCAATACCGCGGGCGAGGTTAATTCCAAAAAGACAAAATACACCTCCGAGCTTCGTTACGATGACAAGGAAGTAAGTCTTATAACCCTTGCGGATGATTTTGTGTCTTTGAAAAGGGTTTCATACGGAACGGTTATTACCATTGATTTCAAGGTTATAAATGACTGTGTAACCTCAAGTCAGGCGTATATGATATTCAGAATACCGCATAAAACGCTTGACAATGTTTTTGCCCCCACAATGGACGCAAAGGGCATTGCCGACAAAATAAACCTTCTGATTCAGAGCCCGATTCTTTCGGAGAAATACGGCTATTCCATAAGAATAAACGAAGCGCGCCTGCTTCCGCCGGAGCTTAACGAAATCAAGGCTCTTCACGAGCAAAGAATCAGAAAAGCCCTTGTGACAATTTCGCTCAGTGACGAGTACGAAATGAACGACTCCACCTGCTACCGCATAAGACGCCTCGAGGCGGATCTTAACCGCGACTACGCCCCCGAAGGATATGATTGCGCAGACGCAATCACCTATCAGTGGGTAGAGGAGAGGGATGTCAATATGAAGGCGCACTATAACTTCTATTTCACAATGGGACATAACAAAATCAGTAAATCAAGTATGTTCTTGTATCTTTGCATTGTCATTTTGATAGGTGTAACGGATGCAGTAATATACGACCTGATAAAGCTTATACTGGGTCTGTTTTAAGGGGGAGATATTTTGAATTTAAAATGCAGACTTATACTTGAGGACTACAGAAAGCAGAGAGACGATTTTCTGAAGCTCGGCGATACCGTACAGGAAATGCTTTCCGATATCACAAGGGATCTCGGAATTTCCGTCCTTGCAATAGAGCACCGCGTAAAGGCGGAAAACAGCCTTGCGGGAAAGCTTGAAAGAAAGGGCGACAGATACAATGCTCTTGAGGATATCACCGATATTCTCGGATGCCGTGTCATCTGCTTCCTTTCCGATGAAATTGATAAAATCGGACAAAGGGTAGAGGAGAGCTTTGTTATCGACCGTGAGAATTCATCCGATAAGAGAGCACTCATTCAGGAGGATGCCTTCGGATATCTGTCCTTACATTACATCTGCTCGCTTCCCTTCGGTGACAAATGGCCGGACGAAATCTGCGGAAAGAAGTTCGAGGTTCAGATAAGAACAATCCTTCAGCACGCCTGGTCGGCAATACATCACGACATCGGATACAAGAGCGACTTCGGTGTACCGAGAGAAATCAGAAGACAGTTCGCACGTCTTGCGGGTCTGCTTGAGCTTGCGGATGACGAATTCGTTCGTGCCCGTGACAATATGGTCGGCTATACCGAAAGCATCAGACAGCGCATAAAGACGGATGATGCGGATGATGTGGCAATTAATATGATTTCACTTAAGGAATATGTACAGCACAACAAGAAAATGCAGAGCCTTATAGCCGAAATCGCAGATATAGCGGGAGCTGAAATCCACGAGATTGACCCCGAAAGCTACATACCTCAGCTTGCATTCCTCGGTGTTGAAAAGCTCGGTGATATTGAAAAAATGATAATCGAAAACCACAGCCTCGCAATAAGTCTTGCAAAAAATGCATTGTCTGCGGCTGACCTTGACATTGTTTCATCAAGCGTTGCACTTCGCTTTTTGTGCCGTGCAGAGCTTCTGAATAAAAGCTATGATTTTGACAGAATCGTAGAGTTCCTTAAAATTTCACTGGGAACAAAGGAAAAAGCAGAAAGACAAGCGAAGCACCTGCTTCGACAAAAGGAGGAATGCTGATGGACGAAAAAGAAAGATTGCGGCTCGCCCTTGAGTATGCAACGGAAAAGCACAAGGGGCAGAAGCGCATCGGCGGTGACGATTACATAACCCACCCGATTGCGGTCTGCGAAATTGTGAAGGCTCAGGGCTATGACGAGGACTGTCAGATAGCGGCACTCTTTCACGACTTGCTCGAGGACACAAATGCTACCGAGGAGGAAGTTCTGAAGCACGGAAGCCCGGAAATTCTCCATGCGGTAAAACTGCTCACAAAGGAAAAGGGCTACGATATGGCAAAATACATCGATGCTATAAGGAATAACCCCATTGCCTTTGCGGTAAAGGCGGCTGACAGACTGCATAACCTGCAGTGTGCACTTGTCACAGACGAGGAATTCAAACGGAAATACATCCTTGAAACCGTAGACTGGTACATGGACTTTTCGCCGCAAATCCGAGTTGCTGTAAAAAGGCTTGCGGAGAGCCTCAAGACTCCGATGGCGGAATTGTCATTCCTCTACGAGCCAATAGAATCGTGGAAAAAATAATATTTTTTATAATCAAAAGAACAAATAATTTTTATCCCAACTTATTAAGGAGACCATTACAATGACTATCGAAAAGAAAATCAACGCAGAGGCAGCAACCCTTATCGTTTCCGGAAGACTTGACACACAGACAGCACCCGAGCTCGAAAATGAGCTTGACGCCGTGCTTCCCGGTCTTAAGGATTTAACATTTGATATGACAAATCTTGAGTATGTTTCCTCCGCGGGACTCAGAGTTATTCTCAAGGCTCAGAAGGCAATGAACGCACAGGGCTCCATGAAGCTCACAGGCGTTAACGACAGCATTATGGAAGTGTTTGATATTACCGGATTCCTTGATATTCTCACCATCGAGTAATAAAACAGACTATATCTTATAAGGAGACTAAAATATGGCACTCCATTTAATACTGTCTGCATCATACAATGCACTTCTTGCCATTCTTCTGTATGTGCTTGATAAAAAAACAGTACTTTCAAGGACTCCGTACAAGGTAAAGCAGACGGTTATCGGCATTCTCTTCGGACTTATGGCAGTTTTCGCAACAACAAGCCTCGGCGGCTTTGACATCGGCGACGGAACCATAATGAATGTAAGAGATGCTGCGCCTCTCTGCGCAGGCCTTATCTTCGGTGCCCCCGCGGGAATCATAGCGGGTCTTATAGGCGGTATCTATCGCTTTGTTGCCGTATATTTCGGAATGGCGGGAGCCTATACCCGGATTGCCTGCTCTGTTTCAACAGTCCTTGCGGGCTTTGTTGCGGCACTTCTTCGTAAGTTTATGTTCGACGACAAGAAGCCCACGTGGCTTTACGGCCTCGGAATAGGTATGGTAACAGAGGTTCTCCATATGCTGATGATATTCTTCACCAATATGGACGACGCGGTAAATGCCTTCGAGTTTGTAAAGATATGCACAATTCCTATGGTAATCGGAAACGGTCTTACTGTCGGCATAGCTGTTTTCGTTGTGTCGTTAATCGGCAGGGAAAGGCTTGATGCCAAAAAGGAGCAGAAGCAGATTTCGCAGACGTTCCAGAGATGGCTTCTTATCTGTATTGTCGTTGCATTTGTTGCCACAAGCTCTTTTTCCTCTGTTTTGCAGACGGGTATGAGCGAGGTGCAGACCAACAAAGCAATCGAAACCGCTCTTTCCGATGTATATCAGGATATACTTGACGAGTCAAATGCCAACCTTCTGAAAAAGACGGAAAGCATAAAGGCGGAATACACAGTCGGTACAGACCTTAAGACTCTTGCGAAAAAGTACAATGTTATTGAAGTAAACATCATTGACGAAACAGGCTATATAGTTGATTCCAGCGAGGAAGCATTTATCGGCTACGAAATGTCAAGCGGTGAGCAGTCAAGAGAGTTTGTAACAAGACTTCTCGAAAACAAGGAAACACAGTATATCCAGGACTACAGACCAACCTCATATGATGATGTTACAATGAGAAAGTACGGCGCAATAGTCCTCGAGGACGGTGGCTTTATTCAGGTCGGCTACGACAGCACACAGTTCAGAGCGGATATTGACAAGTACATTAAAAACGTATCCAAAAACCGCCACGTAGGAAGCACGGGCTTTGTTGCAATATGCGACGAGGAATTCAATCTTGTAACCTACAGAAGCGATTTTGAGGGCGCGGGACTCAAGGAAATCGGTATTACCATCGACCGCGAATCCACGTCCGAGGGTGAAATCTTCAAGTCAATCGTTTATAACAGCGAATATCTCTGTGCATACCGCTTTGTTGAGGGCTACTACATCGTAGGTGCTATTCCCGTGTTTGAGGCAATGTTTATGACGGAGGTTTCCGTGTATGTCAATACATTTATGGAAATCCTCATATTCGCTTCTCTGTTTGTCCTTATTTATTTCCTCATAAAGAGAATTATCATTGACAACCTGAGAAAAATAAACAAGGGTCTTGCGGAGATTACAAACGGAAATCTGAATGTGACCGTTGACGTCCGTTCAAATGAAGAATTCGCATCCCTTTCCGACGATATCAACCAGACGGTAGGCACACTGAAAAGGTATATCAAGGAAGCAGCCGCAAGGATAGACAAGGAGCTTGAGTTTGCAAAGCAGATTCAGTATTCCTCCCTTCCGACGGCATTCCCCAAGAGCAATTCCTTCAGACTTTATGCCAAAATGATAACAGCCAAGGAGGTCGGCGGAGACTTCTACGACTTCTATATGCTGAACGATTCAACAATTGCTTTCCTCGTAGCGGACGTTTCCGGCAAGGGAATCCCCGCCGCTATGTTCATGATGAGAGCAAAAACCGTCATAAGAGACCTTGCAGAGCGCGGACTTGAGCCTGATGAAATTTTCACCATCGCCAACGGAAAGCTCTGCGAAAACAACGACGCGGGAATGTTCGTAACGGCGTGGCTCGGTATTCTTAACACCAAAACAGGTCTTATGAAGTTTGCCAACGCAGGACATAATCCTCCGCTCTTTAAGAGAAACGGCGAGGAATTCGGATATATGAAGGCTCGAAGCGGAATGCTCCTTGCAGGTATGGAGGGCATCAAGTACCGTAAGAACGAGCTTCAGCTTGTGCCCGGTGATAAGATTTATCTTTATACTGACGGCGTTACCGAGGCTACGGATAACAATACACAGCTTTACGGTGAGCAGAGACTTCTTGATTTCGTAAACTCACTTGAAACTGTTGAGCCGGAAAGCCTTTGTAAGCTCATAAAGGAAGACGTTGATAAGTTTGTGGGCACCGCTCCGCAGTTTGACGATATTACAATGCTTGCAATGAATTTCGACGCAATACTCGGTGACGAAAGCATTTCGGTTGTTCCCGGTGCCGATTCACGCGATGCGGTAACCGCATTTGCGGACGCACTTTCGGGAAAGCTTGAAATCGTTCCGAAGATTGCAACCAAAATCAATATAGTGTTTGACGAGGTTTATGCAAACATCGTAAACTACAGCAGGGCAACCCTTGCAACCGTTTCCTACAAAATAGAAGGCGGAAAGCTTTGTCTTACCTTTACCGATAACGGTATTCCGTACAATCCGCTTACAGCGGCAGAGCCGGATATAACTCTTTCCGCTGACGAAAGACAAATCGGCGGACTTGGAATATTTATGATAAAGAAAATGACTGAAAGCATGAATTATGAATATGTGGATGACAAAAATGTACTCACTCTTGTCATAGCACTCAGTTAGGAGGAAATTCAATTGAAATCAAACATATGTTATTTGAATAAGGATTTAACCTGCCTTGAAGCAATCCTCACAGAGGTTGAAAAGGTAACGGCATACAACGGTCTCGAGGCAAAAAAGGCATTAAGAATCCGCCTTTTGGCAGAGGAGCTTTGCGGAATGCTCCCCGGACTCGTTGAAAGATTCAACGGTAAGTTCTGGGCAGAAGCCGAGGACGACAGCTACAAGCTTTGCGTTGAGCTTCGTGCGGACGATATGAGCATAGATATGCGTGAAGAGCTTATCGCCGTATCCAAGTCAGGCAAAAACGCAGCCGCAAAGGGCATTATGGGCAAAATCAGAGCCGTTACGGAAACAATGCTCCTTACAGCCTTTGACCCCTCCTATTCCGTACCCACAGATGAATACTACGATTACAACGGCTTCAATATGGGCTTCGGCTATATTGACCCCAATGTTGCTTATGAAACGGGCTATCAGTGCTCCTGGTCTCTCTTCACCTATAAAACAGCGGTAGAGGAGAAGGAGGAGGACGCATACTCCGAGCTTGAGCGTTCAATCGTAGCAAAGCTCGCAGACGATATTATCGTAGGCGTTCGCGGAAACAATGTTGAAATTACAGTAAAGAAGTCCTTCGGTACTCTTTGAGATTTAATCAAAGAAGCTGATGCAGATAAGGAGAAATATAATGAGCTTTAAACCCAACCCCTTGCTGTACGGTGCTAACAGGGACTTTTTCGGTACGTTCAAAATTGTACTTACCATGAGCGAGGAGATTAACCTCGATGTGCTCTCCCGCTCAGTTGCAGCCGCTATGGTAAGATATCCGTATTTCAGCATCCGTCCCGAACGAAAAGGAAACAGCCTGATATTGCAGTCCAATCCCTTTCCCGTGCCCGTGTTTTGTGACGGCCGCTGTGCCGTGCTCGGCTCGGAGGAGGTAAACGGACACCTTGTGACCTTTGGCTGTGAGGGACGAAAAATAATTCTTAACGTCAGCCATTATATCGCAGACGGAATGGGAATTATGCCTCTTATCAAAACCGTGCTGTATCTCTATGCTTCGGAAATGTACGGAGCAGAGGGACTGCAGACCGACAGAATAACCATGCCCGACGAGCCCGTATCGGAAGCGGAATACGAATATCCCTTCCGCAAAATGCAGGCAGACCCGGATTCACTCTGGATGCAGAGAAAAATACCGTCAAGTGTATATACTCCGCACCGAGATGAAGCTGACAAAGGCGACCTTTACTCGTATCATCTGCGTATACCTCAGAAGGCAATGATGGTTATTGCACAGCCCTCGGACGGAAGCCCCGTTTCATTCCTGTCGGTAATGATGTACCGTGCACTGTGCGCTCTTGACGAAGGTGTTGAACAGCCGGTTGTCGTACATGTTCAGCATCAGTACCGCCCCGTATTAAGGACGCCGCTGTCCCGTCACAGCCTTGTAAGCTATATTCCCGTTGTGCTTCCCGCCCGTATGAAGAGCTGGGATGTAGAACGCCAGAATACGGTCGTAAGAGGTCAGATAATAATGGACAGCGAGCCCGCCGCGGATATAAGCGCGGTAAACAGATTGCTGGACGTATTCCATAACGAAGAAAGCATGGAATACGCCGACAAAAAAGAGACCATGCGAAAATTCATCGACGGAACAATCACCCCGAAAACCTTCGGAATAAGCTACGTCGGCAAAATGGACTGGAGCGGTCTTGATAAATATGTGGACGATATACACGTATATCTCGGTGAAAAGAATCCGCAGAATATGATTCTGATGGAGGTTATGACGGTCGACGACGATTTCTCCGTAACCTTTATGCAGAACGGTCGTACAAGACGCTTTGTCGATGCCTTCGCAGACCAGCTGAAGAGCTTCGACATCCCCGTTACAATTGTCGGCGAGGAAGCATATACAATGTGCGATACAGAGATTCCCGAGTAACAAAGCCGTAAGCATTAGACAAAAGTAAAAGCCGCCCGAGCGTAGTCCTTTTAATCTCGGCGGCTTATTTTTATATAGCAAGGAGCGGAATGTTTCATCCGCTCCTTGTTTTCTGTTATTTCATTTTCTTAATTTCAAATCTCGCAAGCCCATCATCCGAATACCACATCGGGAAGTTTGTATTCCAAATATTGTTGTAAAGACAGAAGTACATATCCTGCACAGCATCCTTGACATTGTACTGAAGAAGTCTTCTGCCGTAGGGAGCAACAAGTGTACAGTCGTAGGGATAAATCTCAACCTCACCGTTTCTGATACCGTTGTCAGTAGCACCGATAAGCGGGCTTCCAACAATGTCGTCAGCCTTTATCCAGGTGCCCATCTTGCTGATTTCCCAGTCCTCACGAAGTCCCGTGAGCTTTGCCCAGATTGCCTGCGGAAGTCTTGAGCCCTTCTTTCCGAACCAGCGAAGGTCATAGAAGTTGTCCTTCACTGTGAGATAGAAGCAGGGAAGACCTTGCTCGTCTGCAACATCACCGTCGAATTCAAGAAGGTAAACCTTTTCGTTACCCTTGGCATAGGCCTTTACGGGCTTTGCAGTGAAGATTCCGCCCTTATAGTCGGGAAGTCCCGGCTTTGTGAAGTCCCATATAGACCACTCCACAATTGTTCTCATATAATCCTTCTTGTATCTCTCATAGTCGGAGTTGTCAAAGAGCTGCCAGCTTACCTCCATACCGATGTCCTCGGGTATCTCAATTTCAGTATACCCCGAAAGGTCGGGCTTTGCAACAGGGTAATCGGGTGTTACACCGAGAAGCTTTTCCGCCTCTGTTACATACTTTCTCTGCTCCGCCCAGGATTCCTCCATAAGAGCCTTTGTCGCATCGGTGCTTTCCATCTCGCGCCAGGTGTAGTCTTTGCTGTTCTTGTAAAAGCTCTTAAGGTCTCTGCCCCAGGTGTGCTCGGGAATTACAAGGAGATTTTCCGAAATGTCATCCTTTATACCATTGTCGCGGATGTGACGAAGAAGCTTTCTGTAGCGGCTGACCTTCTGAGGGTCTGTTCCCGCACCGTGAATCCATGTGTCACCGATTTCCTTTGTAACAACGGGCAAATCCTTGAGTGTAGCGATTTTCTCCGCAACATCGTCAAGAGTCGCCGCACGAAGCCTGCATCCGGGATACTTCTGTGCAACCCTGTTGTAAATCTCTATAATCTCTTCCTTTGACTGCGCACCGAGATTGTCTCCCGTGTGAGCAAAGCAAACAATGAAATCATCAAATACCGAGTCAAGACCGTAATCCTCCTCGTACATAACAGTAATTTCATCGTCGCCGTTTTTCCATCTGAACACACGCGGAACGGGAGGAATGGGCGTTGCGGGATTTACACCGAGGTGCATAAACTTAACGCCTCTCTTAGCCATAAGCGGAATCATACCGAGCGTATGTCCGGGAACATCCGTCATCTTTGAGCCGACAGTTCTCTTGCCGAATCTTCTGTCAAGCTCTGTGCAAAGGTCAAGACCGTACTCGAAAAGCTCAACGGACATAGTTTCGGTATGAGAGGTGAAGGGAAGCGCGTGCCAGGAAATAATACCGTCACGAATCGCCTTTTCAAGAGTGCCGTCCGTATCGCGCTTGAGCGCCTGATAAACCATCCACGAGCCGAGAGTCCATATAAAGGGCGTGTCCGTGTCCTTCAGCTCGTAGCCTACCTTGATTGCGTTGGGAATGTATTCGTTGATATATTTGTTGAAAATCTTTTCGGATAAATCCGTGAAGCCCACATCGAGATGGGTCTTGAAGAGTATAAGTACTTCCTTCTGATTCATAACGATATCCTTTCTTTTTATACTTACGAATGATGGCTGCGGTTACACAGCATAATTGTAACCATTTGATGTGATTATACAATATAAAACGCCAAAAGTCAAGAGAACACCCGTAATAAAATGAGCTCGTATTGCTTCCGAAGGTCTGTATTTGTAACCACGCGGTTAAGAACTATAAGAAAATATTTGTTTTTTTGCAAAAAAACTCAAAAAAACTTGAAAAATGCACTTTACTGTGTTATAATGTACAATGTAGAGTTATGAAATAAAATTCTATGAAAGGAGAAATTATGGCAATAAAATACGGAAAGAAAAAACATATACAAAATAATATAATATACACGCTTGTCGCTGCCTTCCTCATAGGCGCGGTGTTCCTTGTAATGATGGCATATCTGTACCTTACGGCAAAGGACGAGGCGTACGAAAATCTTCATCTTCAGACAAAGCAGATAAAGGACGACATCACCCTTCAGCTTCTGTCCGACCGTGAAAACCTTCAGACAATGGCAAGCTTTGCCTCAAAGCTTTACCGCGACGGCGACGACTATTCGCTTCTGTTCGAATCCTTCAAGCCCATAGGACTTATAGAAAATATAGGCATTCTCAACCCCGACAATACCTTTGTTATAAAGGCGGGAAGCATCGACCTTAACGGAAAAATCTCCTTTGAGGAAGAAGTGAAAAAAGGCGCATATATAAGCGGCAGAGTCCCCGACGTTACAAGGGATGACTATGATATAATCCGAAGTGCCGTGCAGATAAAATCCGATGATGAGGTTGCAGGCATTCTCTACGGCGTAATAAAGCTCGACAGAATCGGAGAAAAATACGCAAAAATGGCACAGGAGCTTGACGCACAGCTTTTTGTGTTTGACAGAGACAGGGGAGACCTTGTTATAGATACAGTGCACAATGAGCTCGGAAACATCTCCTTCCTTCGCGACAGAGAGTACAGCGACGATTATTCCTACGAGGCAATGATAAGCTCCGAAAAGGGCTTTACATCGTTTATGTCCGAATATAGGGATGAAAGCGTCCATATGCACTATTCCACCATAGACGAGCTCGGCTGGAGAATTGCCCTTGTAAGATACGATTCTCAGGTGTTCAGCGTAGCAAACAGACTTGCGTTTGTGCTGTGCTGGGTGTTCTTTATAATGCTTGCAATAATCGGTATTTTCATAATTGTACTCAGCAAAAAGGAAAAACGCCTTAATGCGGTTACCGTCTGTGCCTCCGAGGTTAGAAAGAATCTGTTGGAGACAACCTCAGACGAAAATTATTTTTCCAAGGCTCTTTCGCTCGTTTGTACGCTCTCAAAATCAAGATCCGCAACCATTTTCGATACCGATGGAGGCAGTTACGGATTCGTTGCGACAAAGCAGGTGAAAAATTCCTTAATTGCTTCCGAAAGAGACTACTTCCAGAAGGAAATCTCTGGATACGCAAGAGAGTTTCACAGAATCAGCGGCTTTGCCGTGAATGTTATGTGCATAAAGCCGAACAGACATCTTAAAAAGACAAATACCGAGCTGTATGCATTCTTCAGAAAAAACAAAATCAAAAACGTATGTCTTTCCGCAACCTTCGGAGACAACGACAGAGCGGGTATTCTCTGTGCTATCAATGCAAACGACATCAAATCCTCTCTGCTTCTTGCCGAGGAAATTTCCGCCTGCTTCTATATTGCACTCAATAACAAAACACATCTCGATAATACGGTTATTGCCGCAACAACAGACTCACTTACGGGAGCATATAACCGTGTCGCATACAAAAGAGACATTGCCGCCGGCGCAAAAGAGGTACAAAATAACTTCTCCTGCGTATATGTCGACGTAAATGAGCTTCACATCCGAAACAATATATACGGCCACCCCGCAGGTGACGAGATGCTTATCTGTATCGCCAATAACCTCAAGCAATACTTTGAGGGACAAAAGGTCTACAGAATGGGCGGCGACGAATTCCTTGTATTCTGCCGTGATATGGACCGCGATGCAGTAAAGAAAGCAATCGAAGACTTTACCGCAAGCCTTGCAGCCCATAACTACCATGTTTCGGTCGGTATGTCCTTCAGGACGAAAAACACCAACACCGAGGGAATGGTAAGAGAGGCCGAGGTCCGTATGTACAAGGCGAAGGCTCTCTACTACCAGAACAAGGAGCATCCGAATGCCGACAGAATTGAGAACGAGTATGTACTCGCAAAAACGGGAATCATCGAAATCGACACCCTTATTTCCGTGCTCCGTGAGAACTATAACGGAATATACCGCGTATCCCTTGATACAGACAGAGCAAAGCGTATCCTTATGCCCGCATATCTTAACTATAACGAAAGCGAGGATCACTTCTCCAATCTGTTCGCGAAATATGTTTCGGAATCGGTTGAGCCCACCTACCACAGAGCACTTTTGAGCTTCGCCAACTACGAAGCGATAAGGCTTCAGCTTTCTCAGGGTGTAATTCCGAGAATAAGATACAAGAAGCACAGTGGCGAAATCGTTGTTATCAGCATATACAATCTGTGTAACGGTGCGAGTGAGGCGTCCGATACCCTCTGGGTTTTTGCAAAGGAATAAGTTGTCTCGGCAATTCTTTCGCATCGGTATAAAAACGCTATTCTGACATAATATTTATGACAATATTACTTTGACGGTGGATTTATTATGAGTAACAGCTTGATTCGTAAAATAAGCAATATTATACCCACAATAAAAAAGCATTCCACAGAAAAGCGATTTGTAAAGAAAATCCGCAACGGCTTTGAAGCTAATGAATTCAAAATGTATCTTCAATTCCTTGTAGATGTAAAAACGGGAGAATTCACAGGCGCGGAGGCTCTTTCAAGATGGCATACGGCATCGGGCGAGGTCATTATGCCTGAAGATTATATAGCGAAAATGGAAAATACGGGGCTTATAATCAAGCTTGATTATTATATGCTTGACAAGGTATGCGCCAGACTTTCCGAATGGAAGGACTCCGAGTTTTCCGACATTTCAATCTCCTGCAATGTCACAAGGCTCACTATATCCGAGACGGATTTTCTTTCAAATGTCAAAGCTATCGCAGACAGATACAACTTTGACAGAAGCAAGCTCATTATGGAAATCACAGAGGATGCCATCGAAACAAACATCGGCGTTGCGACGGATAACGTAAAGGGAATAAAAAAGCTTGGCTTTATCGTTGCTCTTGACGATATAGGCGCAGGAAGCTCCTCTCTTGTGAACCTTTGCGATTATTCCGTTGATGTTGTGAAGATAGACAGAAAAATTCTCCTAATGGCAAGCGAAGAGCAGGGCAAAAGGCTTCTTTGCGGAATCGTGTCTCTTGCTCACAACCTCGGAATGAGAGTTGTCTGCGAGGGCGTTGAAACTGAAGAGCAGAACAAGCTCGCACGGGACAGCGGATGCGACTATATTCAGGGGTGGTATTATTCCAAGGCTATTCCCGAAAAATCGATAGTAGCGAGAGCTTCCGCCAAGGCAGCCGACTGTAAGGACGACGAAAATCTTGATTTACGGAGTTAAATCAAAATGGAAATAAAAGCACCCGAAACGACAAACGCAGATATCCTTGCTCCCTTTGAGAGAATAACTATACCGCAAGGAATATACAATAAGCTTTCCGCAGTTGATTTTAAAATCCGCGATGTCCTTGCAGGCTCCTTCGGAAGCCGAAAGCAATTCGAGGATAACCTGAGCAGAAATTATTATTACGTCCCCGCAAAATATCTCGATGAGGAAAAGGTCTCCGCCCTCCGCTATATTGCACTGTTTCAGTCAAAATCAATGTTCGGAGGAAACGGCAGAATCGAATACTACGGTGAAATCACGGTAGCAAAGCACCTTTGCCGAAGGGAAATCAGATTCCCGATGCGCCGTGACAACGGTGACGAAATGTATTACGCATTCGCCGTGAGCGAGTGGAAAAGACTCTCACCGCCGATTTCCGCCACCTTTGAAATCGTCAACGAGCCGAAGCTGACAAGCTTTTTCCTTCTGCAAAACAGCACACAAACCTACGAGCTTTTCGGAATAGGCTCGGCACAGCAATATATCCTCCTGCACGAGCTCCGACGGATGTACAGCGAGGCGAAAAACGCATCAAGCGAGCATTTCGAGGCACTGTGCGGACTGAACAACGGCAAAGCTCTCAGAATCAACGGCAAATACATCGAGGTCATAGACGAAAACGGCAACAGCCTCATAGCACCTCCCATAACACTCTCCGACTTTGCCCGTGACCCGAGAAGATGCTTTGCGACAATTTCCGCAATGTCGGGAATTCAATAATCATATCGATAAAAATAACGGCTGTCCGTAAATTGCGGACAACCGTTTTTACTTTTATTCACTTAAATAAGAACATTGAAATATTTAACATCCTCAAGATTTCTGTTCGCCGCGGAAGCAAAATCGCACATAATGAGATTTTCCGTTTTACCGTCTGCGGTAAGCGTAACTCTTGCCATACAAAGTGTTCCGTCAAGTCTTATCTGACCTGCTGTAGCTTTTCTGTCCGCCTTCCCGAAAATAGTCCTTCCCGAGAACATATCCTCCTCAAGGCTACCGACTCTCTTTGACCTTGCGAGAATAACGGGACCTCTCCGAAGCACCGACATAGCACCCTTTGCCATCATTTCGGCATCGCATCTGCCGTTGTAATCGTCTACCCAGCGTCTGTACTGATAATCATCGGGAGTAAGCACACGGAATTCCCCCGGGAAATCAATAATCTCAACCGACATATCAAAGCGAAGTCTGATAACAACATTTGTTTCCTTCAGCTCAAGCGCATAATATTCACCGCATACGGCGGGGAAGGACTCGCCGTTTACAATGACCGCAGTATTTTTGCTCCACATAGGAATACGGAGATAAAGCTTTTCCCCGGGAACGATATTTCTTACCGTGATTGCAACCGTACCTCTGTCCGTGTAGCCCATACCGATTCTGAAGTCCGTATCACCGAATGCCGTTCTCGATTGAACATACATATTGATTCTGTAGCCGTCCTCACATCTTGAAACAATTGTCTCCGCAGCATTTGTAAAGCCCCTTGCCTGATTGTTGGTACAGCAGTGCTGATACTTTGTTTCGCAGTGGGGAAGACCTGTCCAGTGACGCCCTGAGCTTCTGATAAAGAACGCACCCATTCTTCCGTCCTCGTATGTGCCCGCAAGGAACGCATTGAGGAACGCCTTTTCCATATATTCGGGATATTTAAGCTCGCCCGTGAGCATATAAAGCTCGTGGCAGAGTCTCATCCAATGAATAACATCGCATATTTCCGTTGCCGAATCCACATAAGACTTAGCATTTGCAAATCTCTCACAGTAGCCCACGCTTCCAAGAATGTTTTCCTCGTCTCTGTAAACATTGTCGCAGAATTTTACCGTCGCATCGAAAAGTCTCTTGTCGCCCGTGATTCTGTAAAGCTCGATAAGTCCGTCAAAGCAGGACATCATTTCATATGCCTTTGCAATGTAATCAGGGTCGTCCTTGCACCAGCTTGCGGGGGATTCGTCGGAAAGTCCGTTTCTTATAAGATTGGGAGATTTGCCGTCATCTCTGTCCCAGTTTTTAGCAATATCAAGGCAGAAATCAAGATACTTTCTGTCACCGCAAAGTCTGTAAAGAACAAGCATCGGCTTCATAATCGAGCAGGAAGCAAGTCCCAAAAGACAACCCGTTTCGGAAATGTCAGCACCAAGCTCACGAAGCTGATTCAATACACTGTCCGCGTGCTTTATCGCACCTTCAAGAATATATTCGTCATCAAGAAGCTGAGCACATTCGATAAGTCCCCAGAGAGTATACTTTCTGCCCCAGATGTTCCAGTTGAAGTTAGACGGCCATCCGAGCTCCTTCATTGAACGCTCCTTGTCTGCGGGGAAGAAGTTTTTGCTGTTCATATAAGTGCCAGTATATCCGTCCTCATCCTGCATAGAAAGAATTCTGTATGCGGATTTCTTAATGTCAGCCTTGAGAGTTTCATCCTTCTTCATTCTGCAGACACGCACGGCGGAAAGAATAAGCTTACCCCAGAATTCGCTTCTCCACATACCGTGACAGTATTCGTCATCATACTTAAGCTCAAAGCAGTCCTCAGCCTCACGAAGAATTTCCTCAATGGCAAACTTGCCGTTTACTCTCTCATAAACGAATCTGTCAAATCTTATACCAACCTCGCCGTCGAGTGTAACATCGGAAAGGTCGGGTGCTGTCATTTTGTTATGTACCTTGTAATCTATTCTGAATTCCATAAAAACGCCTCCTTTTTGATTAATTTTCATTATAGCACGCCCAACGGGTTAAATCAATGCTTTCGCAAAAGAAGTATAAATTACACTATAAAAAGTATAAATTTGCCACATACCCCTCGGATATTGCTTCAGATATTTCCCTTTTTCTCGATAAACTCACTTGGAGTAATATTCGTTCTCTTCTTGAAAACCTTTGAAAAATAAAGCGGATCCTTGTACCCGCACATAGCGGAAATTTCCTTTACGTGTGAAAATCCCTGATTCATAAGCGCGCAGGCGTGCTGGATTCTGATAATCATCAGATACTCGGAAATCCCAATTCCCACACTCTGCTTGAATGCGCAGGAAAGATACTTCTTGTTGTAGGAAAATTCCCTTGCAATCATATCGACGGAAAGAGATGAATCGGAAAAATTCTCGTCAATATATTTCCTTACCGCACTTATAACAGACCTTGACTCACGCTCCTCGTTTTCCATATCGATTCCTCCGTGCGTGTTTTACTCTACTACTCAATTTGGAACTTCGTTGAAAAGGCACTGGGCAATGACGATGCAGACTACATCGACGTATACGAAGCGCTCGATATGTTCCTTCCCGGTATGTTCGCATACAGATCAATCCTCGCAGGCGGAATTCCTATGGACATCCCCAACCTTCGCAACAAGGAAGAAAGAGAAAAGTGGAGAAACGACACAGCCTGCACAGACCCCAACGTAGCCGGCGATATGCTCCTTCCCACGACAGTAAACGGCACTCCCGAAATTCCCGATGAGGTGTACACCATTATGTACAAAAAGTGGAGAGAGGAATTCGAAGCGGGCGAGGGCTATACAAAGGCGGCGTTCAATCAGGGAAGCACAAAGAAGAAATAATCACACCAAGAAAGGCATTCCTTCGGGAGTGCTTTTTGTTTTACAAAAAAGAAGCCGTCCCATAAAGAGACGACTTGATTTTACCGTGAAATTATTTTCTCCTGAGATAAACAACATTACCTGAAATATCCTGCTGACCGCTGACACAAAGCTTGCTTCCGCAAACCTTAATACCGCTATCCTCATAAAGCATCTCGGCAATTTCATATTCCCCACGGAGCTCAATTTCAAAATCCTTGCATTCGTGCATAGCGTGAATAACGCAGAGAAGCTCGCTTTCGTCCTCGGTGTATCTTGCAACAATCTGCGTACCCGAGGGATGACCGTATGAGGCTCTGTCCGTTGCGTAAATGTAGCTGTTACCGTTCTTTATGATGTGGCTGACCTTGATGTAAAGGTCCTCTGCATCCGTCATCATTTTGTACTGCTCATCCGAAAGCTCAAGAAGCTTACCCGACCAGCAGAGTCTTCCGAGGAAGCCGCCCGCAATGATGTACTTTGTTCTGTTTTCGGGGTAGAAGCTCTGAAGCGAGCACCACACCTGAGACTGTCTCGGCGGAATAAGATAGTGAAGTCCGCCCGCAACAATCGGAATCTCAAGCACCTCGTGAGTGTCCGAGCAGGAGCTCATTGCGGTGATGTCCATCATGGACGGCTCAAGTCTGCAGCCGCCCGAGGCACAGTTTTCTATAATGATACCGGGGATTTCTCTCTTGATTTTCTTGAAGTATTCCCTCGTTGCCTCCATTTGACGGCGCACACCCTCACCGGGACTTTCAAAGCCGTCACATCCGAGACCGATGCTTGCATTGTAGTCAACCTTAAGATATCCGAAGCCCCATTCCTTGAGATTACCTATGCAAATTCTGTCAAGATGCTCTATAGCCTTGGGATTTGTCATATCAAGAAAGCTCTCGCTTCTGCCGTTGATAACGTGTCCGACTACAACGTGTCCGTCCTTCTTGACCTTCATATCATCATATTCGGGACGGAAGTATACACCCTTTTCACCGGTACATTCGAATTCGTACCAGATACCGGGAACAAAGCCTCTCGCCTTTATGTCATCAGCATAAGCACGAAGCCCGTCGGGGAATGCTTCCGAATCGACAATATCATAGTCACCGATTTGTCTGTTGGGATACCAGCCCGCATCCATAACGAAATATTTTGTCCTTGAGCCAATCTCACGAAGCTTGTCCGCCATTTCCACAAGAAGCTTGTGGGTGGGATGTCCCCAGGTTGTGATAAACTCGTTGAAGATTATCGGCATACAGCCGTTTTCGTCGTCCTTTTCACCGTGATTCTCAATTGCGGGAGTGCGCATCGAAATAAGTCTGTTTGAAAGCTCCGCAATACCGCCGCGGCAGGTGGAAACGTAAGCCGTGGGAGAGGTGAAGCTTTCCCCGGGAAGCACATCCTTCCTCCACGCACCGAACTGAACGTCCGCAAGTCCCATAGAGAGTGAAACGCACTTGTTTGCTCTTGTAAGGTCGCATTGCCACGAAGCATTGTGTGCAAGATAAATACCCCAGATAACACCGTTTTCCTTATCCTCAAGCGCAAAATAAGGATGATATCCCTGAACAGGTCTTGAGCCTACAACACCGTACTTTATATTCTCGTAGCAGCCACCCCAAGCCTTTTCCATCGAAAGGTCAACCAGATCCTGCTCTATGTGCTTTGCCTCCATTGCCCATCCCGCTCTGAAGGAGTGAAGAACACATTCGTGTGCACTGTCACCTCCGAGAAAAGGGGAGAGACAGTCAAGGCTCGCACTTGTAAGCATCTCAATGGTGAATTTCCTGTCGGAAACATTTCTGAACTCGGTTCTCATTTCAACGCCCTTGTCACCGCTTCGGTATGTTACAATGTGGTCAACCTCATAGCCCTCATCCGCGACAAGAGTTGTCACGATAACCGTTGCTCCGTCTTTCTCCGAGCAGCTCTGCTCCTTGTAGCGAAGAAGCTCAAGACTGTCCGAAAGCTTGTAGCAGTTAGAAAACTTGGATGTATTGTGATGCGAAAGCTGAAGATGAAGAAGAGAGCAGTTCACCGCTTCTTCCTCAGGCTTTGACCCTCCGTTGTCATATGTAAAAATCTTATCCTCCATACCTTTGGGGAGAATAAGCATTTCGGTATGGGCAAGGTCCTCCGAAGCATAATAGCGAAGCACCATATCGCCGAGTATGTAATCCTTTATCATAAAAATAATTTCCGCTCCTTTGGTGATTTGTTTGAAAATATTATATTACAATCTATCCGGTATGTCAATAGAAGAATTGATTTTTGACCCGCTACCGCATAGAAAAACTCCGCTCACAAGGAACGGAGTGTAATGGTCTTAATCAGTCAAGCTCGCTGTAGTAAATCTTGACAATCTTTGTGGAATTAAGCGGAACGCCGGTATTGTTCGAATGATAATATCCGATAAGCAAATACTCACCGCAATCAAGAATGCAGGGATAACAGTAGCCGTTATCGGGGTCGTCCTCAAGATAGTAAACCTTTGTGAAGCTCTTTCCGTCATCAAGGCTCAGCGCAAGAACAAGAGGCGTTCTTCCCCAGTTAGCCTTGTCGTCGGGATGGTTTGACTTGCTTCTGCAGGTGGTATACTTGGGAATGGGATTGAATACCGCCGCAATCATACCGTCCTTGATTCTTCTCACAAGAAGAGGTGAGTCGGGCGAGCTGAAGAAGGGATTGGGAACGGGAGATGACCAGGTCTTTCCTCCGTCGGCAGATGTCGATTCGTACTGACAAAGAAGGTCTGTTCTCGAATAAGAAACAAGAGTACCGTCCTTGCGCTCGTAAAGTGTAGTCTCCTGAAGTCCCGTTCTGCTGATTTCGGGGTAGGGAAGGTCGTACACATCGGAAATCTGATACCAGCTTCTGCCGTCATCGTCGCTTGCATAAAATACCATCTTTCCGTGATAGTTGAAGGAAACGAATTCACCGTCCTTCTTTATGTTTCTGTGTATATTTGCGGGGATGATGATTCTTCCGTTTTCCGTCATAAGAAGATGGTCGTTTTCTATAACATAATAGTCCTCTTCCTCAAGGTTAACACATACAGAGCCGTCCCAGCTTTCGCACTCGTCGGATGAGCGGAAAAACTCAAGTATACTGCATCTTGTTTCCACGGTCTTACGAAGAACAAGAAGTCCCACATCACCGTTCGAAAGTCTTATAAGAGAGGGACACATACAGTTTATCGCATAGTCCGTATGCTCGACAATGATTCTCTCATCCTTCCAGGTCTCGCCACCGTCATCCGAGAAAATTGCCGCAATGTCAGCCATACAGTCGTCGCCCCAGCTGTTGCCCTTGTATTTTGAATAGGCGAACATAATTCTGCCGTCACGAAGCCTTAAAAAAGTACCCTCACCGTTTCTCGGATTGTTTTCCTTTGTCGCAAGGAAAAGTACCTCTTTGCCTACCTTTTTCATATCTGAATCTCCTTTTAAAAGCAAATATTATGCTACTGATATTCTATCACAAGATTCCCGCTTTGTAAATATCAAATTGCGACATAAAATAAATTTTTTGTCCTGAAACGATACTTCCGCTATTGACAATACAGACAAAGAGATATATAATAATCATCGTTGCCAAAATAAATTCTGTATATTAAAACACAAGGAAGCACGGAATGAATGAAAATATAAATTTCCCGAACAGAAACGAATACACGGTAAGTGTGGATAACCTGTTCTTCAGACTTCTCATTGACAGACCGCAGGAAGCACCGAAGCAGGTGGACAGATTCCTCAGTAATACCCTGCATATCCATTCCCATATAGAGCTGTTCGTCTGCACAAGAGGCGTGATATATATCTGCACGGAAAACGGCGATATAGAGCTACTCGCAGGGGACGCCGCAATAATTCCCGTTGATTTCAGACATACAAGGCTTGTCAACGACAACGAGGAACAGTGCGAATGGTGCTGTATAAACTTCGTATATACAAAAAAGCCGCATAAGGATAAGGACTGCTCGGATATGTTCTCACTTTTCGATTCCGTCCTTTCCGATATGAGTCTTATAAAAATCACGGCAAGACAGAAATTCTGCGAGGAAATAACTGCAATAGTAAAGGAAAACGCCAAGGAAGGCTCAACACTTCCCGCACTGCGCGTGGTAACCGCACTTTGCAGTATTTTCGAGGACAACGCCGCAAAGCCCGTATCCCTTCCCGAAAGCCATACAGATACCCATACCGCAGAAACGGATATAGGTCTTCTCTATAAGCTCAACCACATAATCAACAGTTGCTTTATGAATGACCTTACAAACGCCGCAATTGCGGAAATGCTCTTCATCAGCGAAAGACAGCTTTCAAGAATTGCCCTTAAGCACTACGGAATGTCAATCCGCACAGCAATAACCGACAGAAGGCTTGTAACCGCAGAAAAGCTTCTCGCAGGTACAGACGAAACGGTTGAAAGCATAGGCTCGTCCGTGGGCTATAACTCGAAATCGGGCTTCTACCGTGATTTCCGTAAAAAGTACGGTATAACACCGATAGAATACAGAAAAGCAGCAAGACAGAAAAAGGAGAAACCAATGCCGAAATATAAAATAGTAGCAACAGACCTCGACGGAACACTTCTTAATAACAGCATAAGCATCAGCAATGAAAACGTCAACGCAATCAAAGAGCTTAACGGTAAGGGCGTCCTTGTTGTCCCGTCCACGGGAAGAAGCTATTCCGAAATTCCCGAATATCTGAAAAACGACGAAAACATCCGCTACTACATAACCTCAAACGGTGCGGTAGTGTTCGATAAAAAAACAGGCGACAAAATCACATCCTGTATGTCAAGGGAGTGCCTTAAGGGTGTCCTTGATATAATATACAGCTACGAAACCCACCTCACCTACAGACATAATGGCGACAGCTATGTTGATAAGCAATACTACAACAAAAAAGCCTTCAACTATTACAACATCGGCAGAAGTCACGAAAGGGTAGTGGAGGAGTTTGCAATTCCGATTGATAACTTTAAGGAAGCGATATATTCCCTTGATGACATAGAAGTAATAGCAGTCTTCTTCCACAGCGAAGAGGAACGCCTTGAATGCAAGGAAAGGCTGGCAGCCCTCGGAAGCTTTGCGGTAGTGGAGGCGTGGCCGAGCAATCTTGAAATCGCCAATATAGAGGCAGGCAAGGGCAACGCCCTCTACAAGCTCTGCGATAAGCTCGGCATAGATTACGCCGAAACAATAGCCGTAGGCGACAGCGACAACGACTCGTCCATAGTAGAGGCGGCAGGACTTGGTCTTGCCGTAAGCAACGCAAGAGAATCCCTCAAGGAGCTCGCAGATGCTGTAATCTGCTCAAACGAGGAGCACGCAATGGACTATATACTCAAGAACTATACAAGCTGATGTGTTTTTGAACAAAAAAGCAAAGCCCCGACACGACAAATAATGTTGAAACGCCGATTTTAAAAAACTTTGTCGAAATACCTTGAATTTGTGAAAAAAAGTAGTATAATTGTAAACTGTGATTAAACTTCAAAATTCATCATAAGGAGGCGCAAAGGACGTACCGTCCGATGTACAATGAAATTCTTTCAGCCAAAGCTTTTTACAGCACTTAAGGAGTACAATTCCAAGCAGCTTGTAAACGACCTTGTAGCAGGTCTTATAGTTGCAATCATCGCACTTCCGCTTTCCATCGCTCTTGCAATTGCATCAGGTGTTGAGCCCGTGCAGGGACTTTATACCGCAATCGTAGCGGGCTTTGTAATCTCCCTTCTCGGAGGAAGCCGAGTAAATATCTCCGGTCCCACAGCCGCATTTGCTGTAATCGTCGCAGGTATCGTAAACGACCACGGCATAGAAGGACTTGTAATCGCTACAATCCTTGCCGGTATAATGCTCATAATTATGGGCCTTTGCCGTCTCGGTACTCTTATTAAGTATATCCCCAATACAATAACCACAGGCTTTACCTCGGGTATCGCAATCACAATCACAATCGGTCAGCTCAAGGACTTCCTTCAGCTTACATATCCCGCAGGTACTCATAATATCGAAACTATGGAGAAGGTTGAAAACGTAATTCACTATATTTCCGGTACACATATTATGTCTGTTGTGGTAGGTCTTATCGGTCTTGCAATTCTCATTTTCTGGCCGAAGATAAACAAGAAGATTCCGGGCTCCCTTATCGCTGTTATCGTGGGCGTAATTATTGTAAAGCTCCTCGATATGGGCGTTAACACAATCGGAGACCTCTATCCCACAATTTCCAATAAGCCTCCGATGCCCTCCATTCCCGAAATTACGCTCGATAAGATTGTAACACTTATCCCCAGCGCATTTACAATCGCAATCCTTGCGGCAATTGAATCTCTTCTTTCCTGCGTTGTTTCCGACGAAATGATAGGTGACAAGCATAACTCCAATACAGAGCTTATCGCTCAGGGTGCAGGTAACATCTGCTCGGGTATCTTCGGCGGTATCCCCGCAACCGGCGCAATTGCAAGAACAGCCGCAAACGTTAAAAACGGAGGCAGAAGCCCCATCGCAGGTATGGTACACGCAGTAGTGCTCTTCCTTGTGCTCATCCTCTTTATGCCCTACGCAAAGTGGATTCCCATGCCGATAATTGCGGCAATCCTCTTTATGGTTGCATACAATATGAGCGAATGGCGTCACTTCGTAAAAATCTGCAAGACAGCACCTGTCGACGACATAATCGTTCTCGTGCTTACATTCGTGCTCACCGTAGTGTTCGACCTCGTGGTTGCAATCGCGGTTGGTATGGCACTCTATATCGCTTTCCTTCTTATCCGCAAGATCCGTCTTGAAATCAAGAGGAAGAAGCAGTAATTTATAAAAGAATTCACGGCTCCCGAAATCACATCGGAGGCCGTGTTTTTGTTATTTAATTCTCGCAAGAGACTCAAGACCTTCCTTTACAGCCACGGTAAAGGCGTCAACCTCGTCCCTTGTGTTGAACTCGGAAAAGCTTACTCTTATGGTACAGTCCGCAACAGCAGAGGACAAACCGAAATTGTTAAGCACCCTGTTTTCCTTGTGCTTTGAGGAGCAGGCAGAACCCGCCGAAACGTAAATTCCCTTTTCCGAAAGAAAACGAAGCATAACCTCGCTCTTGATTTTCGGAAGCGAAATGCTCAGAATATACGGAGTAAAGCACTCCGCCTCATTTATGCTAATCTCGGGAAGCTCGGCAACAATCTTACTCTTCGCATATGTACGAAGCTCGGAAACCGCATTAAGAACCTCTGCAGACTTCTCCGAAAGCAAACTCGCAGAATTCGCAAAGGCACAAATCAGAGGCAAAGCCTCCGTACCGCTGCGAAGCCCCGATTCCTGACCTCCGCCATAAACAACGGGGGAAAGGCGGATATTCTTCTTGCAGAGAAGCGCACCAACACCCTTCGGACCGTGAATCTTGTGCGAGCTTACGGAAATCATATCCGCACCGCAAGCTGCAAGCTTCTTTTCCGTCTTGAGAAAGGACTGAACCGCATCCGTGTGTACAAGACACTTGGGATTTATCTCGTCCCTTATTCTGCAAAGCTTCTTTATGTCGTAAAGAGCACCCGTCTCGTTGTTTATCATCATATGAGTTACAAGAACGGTCTTGTCGTTTAAGTTTTCCCTTACAAAATCAAAGTCGATTTTACCGCCGGGATTGGGAATAAGAAGCACCTCATACCCAAGCTTTTCAAGCTCTTCCTTACAACCCGATACCGCAGGATGCTCCGAGTTGCCCATAAGAATCCTGTTACCCTTCTTTGTAAGAAGCCTCGCCG
>JAFYPA010000084.1 GCA_017560085.1 Clostridia bacterium | reverse complement strand
CCGCAGCGCCTGCGTTTGCTCCATAATATCTGTCCACACCATTTCTATCCATTTTCGTCGCATCAAATGGTCTGGATACTTTCTTATACACCAAAACTACCTTAGCTCCTTCACGAGCAAAAGCAAGTGCTGTTGTTGCGCCAATTCCCCACGGATTATTTGCTCCTGTAATGATGGCAACTCTATCTGTTAATCCATAATTAACCATCTATGGTTTCCTCCGTCAAATTAGAATTTATCGGTGAGGCGAGGGGGTACATTATTGCCTCCCTCAGACGTCTTTGGCGACAGCTCCCTTCAAGAGGGAGCCGAGTCAGCAAATAGACAACCTCCCCCACAAACCCAAATTTAAATTTATTTGAAGATTGCGAAGCGATCCACCTCAATTCCGCATTCCGAATTCCAAATTTTAATTTTTGCTCTGTGCCTTCATGCCGTTATTCTTTAACCAATTTCTTCGAAAGCCCCAGTGCCAATGCCACTGCAAACACGCCCGAAATCACCTTTCCGACAATCATATACGGCACATACACACTTCCACCGGGGAATGCCATTGTGTATGCAAGATGCCCCGCAAAGGTAAATGCCGCAGATACGGCAAATGCGGAGTTAACAAGCGTCCCCTTTTTGTCCATATCCTTCATGTTTTCAAAGGTGGTTACATTTGTCGCAAGGGTGGAAATAAGACCCATTGCGGATGCCTCGTTCATCCCGAATGCCTTTCCGAATGCACGAAGAGGCTTTGCAAGAATTTTTGATATAACGAAAATAAGCGGGAATGCACCCGACATAACCGCACTTGCATTTGCGCAGACAAGTGCCGCCTCCTTATAAGGCACAGGGTCTGTACCCGAAACAAATTTTACTACCGCAAAGACAAGTCCTGCCGTGATAACAGCCTTGATAAGGAATCCGAGGAAGCCGAAAATCTTAACGCAAAGCTCGGGCTTCGTGATAAGTCCTGCGGAAACAATCACAGAAAAGATACCAAAGGGAACAAGATTCCATACAAGCGCGCCCACGGGAAGACCGAACATAAGACCCGAAACAAAGCTTCCGAAGGGTACTGTAACCATACCGCAAAGAAGCCCCAGAAGCACCTCTCTGTGCTGCTCCTTTTTAACTACGTTAAGAGCGTAGGGAATGGTAAAGGACACGGTTGCGCCCATCATAGAGGAAACGACAAGGGCGTTGAACATACCCATTTCATCGTTACCTGCGACCTCAACCGCCAGCGGAGCACCACCCATATCATTGGCAAGAAGCATAGCGGGAATAACCGAAGGGTCGAGCCCGAGATATTTGGAAAAGAATCCGAATGCGGGCTGAAGAAGGTCTGCGATATAGGGAGCGAGGACAATCATACCTATCATAGAAAGTGCCATCGCACCGAGAAGCATAAACCCCTTATCGAACTCCTTGCCGAGTCCGAGCTTGCTGCCGAAGATTCTGTCAATCGCCGCAATCACGGAAAAGACAAGCATTACCGTTGTAAGTATACTCATTAAATATTAATCTCCTTTATATTTTAGAGGGAACAAATCCGTCCCTTGTCAGCGCATAAATCTCACGGAATCCGCAGGAAGCAAGAAGCTCCTTTGACTCGTCATAGT
>JAFYPA010000083.1 GCA_017560085.1 Clostridia bacterium | reverse complement strand
TAACCTCCTGCCCCGGATGTCCCGTTTTCATTCCGGAGGGGGCGACCTATATAAATTTCTGTACCGAGGACGCGGAGTCGCTTATGGTTAACTTCAATGCCGAGACGGATGCTGCGGAAATAATCGGGCTTTCGTCCGCTAACATTTCAAAGCTTCTCCCCCACTTCGAGGTGCTGTTTTCCCTTTCGGTGAAAAATCTGGCGATGCCGCTAAGCCTCTCTGAAAAATGCCTTGCTATGTCGGAAATATATTCGCTTCTGCATCTTCTCATGGGGAACAACGCAAGCCTCAACGAGACGGAGCGACTTTTTGACAGAGCAACGGAATACATAATCCGCTCGGTTTCAGACCCCGCACTGACCTGCTCCGATGTAGCACAGCACCTCAATATTTCCGAGGTTTATCTGCGGAGGCTGTTTGTAAGATATGCGGGAATTCCCACGTGGAAATACATACGGAAAATACGCCTTGAGAAGGCAAAGCAGCTTTTATCCGACAAAACAAGCGTGAGTGTCGCATCACAGATGACGGGCTTTGCCGATGTATACAGCTTTTCACGGGCGTACAAGGATTATTTCGGCTTTCCCCCGTCCAGAACATAACACAAAAACCTGCAATGAGAAATCACTGCAGGTTTTATTTTTATCAATAGTATCTTGCAAGAGCAACAACCTTACCGAGAATATCCACGGTATCCGTGTAAATCGGCTCCATTTCGGAGTTTTCGGGCTGAAGTCTGTATCTTCCGTCTTCCTTGAAGAATCTCTTTACAGTAGCTTCCTCGTCAATCATTGCAACCACGATTTCACCGTTGTCTGCGTACTCTCTCTTTTCGACAATTACGATATCTCCGCTGAGAATACCGATTTCCTTCATGCTTTCGCCCTTTACTCTGAGTGCGAAGAGTGAGTCCTTGTCGAAATGCTTTTCGGTTGAATAATCGATATAGCCTTCAAAATTTTCTACGGTAAGAATCGGGATTCCCGCTGCTACCTGTCCGAGAATCGGAACGGAGTATTTTCTCTTATCGTCACCGGGACGAACTACACGGAGTGTTCTGCTCTTTCCCTGCTCTTTATAGAGATAGCCCTTTGCCTCCAGCTTTTCAATGTACATCTGTGCCGTTGAGGTAGATTTTATCGAAAGCTCCGAGCAAATATCTCTTACCGATGGAGCGTAGCCTGTTTCATCAATTTTACTTGTGATGTAATCCAGAACCAGCTTTTCCTTTGGCTTTAAGTCCTGTACCATTTTTTCCATCCTTTCGTAGGCAAGTCATACGACCGCCGGCATTTCGGATGCTCTGTGTCACACCTTTTGCGGCACTTCGTGAACATCTGTGCTATTATTCTACCATATAATTATATATTTGTCAAACAAATATTCGTATTTTATAATTTTGTCGTACAAATGTTTACATTGTCGCAACAAAGAAAACTCTCTCCGCTTCGGTAATTTTTCTTTCATATAAACAAAAAGGAGCTACCCGAAGGTAACTCCTGATTTGTGTTAAGACTAAATTAACCAACGATACCGGATCTTTCAATACCCTGTACAAGTGCCTTCTGAGCGAAGAGGAACACTATAAACAGAGGAAGGATAACGAGAATACCGCAAGTGTTCAGTACCGCAGATTCCTGAATGGGGCTGGAGGAAGATGCGATGGAAGCGAGTGAATCCGGAACCTTAACTATACCGGGAAGGAAGTGAGGTGCGTCACCGCTGATGAAGAACAGGTTGTTGTAGTACTTATCCGTCCACTGCCATGAGAAAGCAAACATAAAGATTGTTGTCATCATGGGAACTGTAAGGGGAAGAATGATTCTGAAGTAAGTTCTGAAGATACCGGAGCCGTCAACGTATGCAGCTTCTTCAAGCTCGTCCGGTACGCCCTTATAGAACTGTCTGAAGATAAAGATGTAAAGACCGTTCTTGAACGCAAAGCCGAAGAGAGAGAGAAGTACAAGAGGCCAAACCGTGTCAATAAGCTTAACTGTCTCGCCGAAGAGAAGGTTAAAGATACCGTAGATATCGAAATATCTGAAGTATGTAAACATCGCAAGCTGGAGAGTCTTATGAGGAATAACCATGGAAAGAATAACCAGACCGAATACGATGCTCTTACCTGTGAACTTGAACTTAGCAAGACCGTAACCGATGAGAGCTGTTACAAGTGTCTGAAGAAGAGCCACACCAACGGAAAGAAGCGTTGTATTGATGAGAGCCTCAAAGTAGTCATTTTCGATAATAACGAACTTGTAGGTTTCAAGTGTGGGGTACTTCGGAATAAGCTTTACAGTAACGTCGTGGAAGTCGCTGTTGCTCATAAAGGAAGCGGAAATCTTTGTGATGAAGGGGTAGAGAATGATGTAGGAAATACCGATAAGGAATACATACATGAAAATCTTAACTACCACATTCTTGAGAAATTCAAAGGAGAATATCTTCATCATAAGGCGCTTACGAAGAGAAAGCTTACCCTCGAAATCCTTTTTCATTTCCTTTCTGGAGGTCGTATTCTTTTTAAATTTGTTCATAACAGAATTCATATTTAACACCTCCAAAAATTAGTCTCTTCTCTGGTAGAATACGAAGGATGAAAGAATAAGTGCAATTATAGCAATCATCGCAATAACTACCAGGAAGTATACCCAGCTCATCGCCGAGGAAATTGTCTGACCGTTCTTCTGTGTGGAATACACATTGCTGATGTAGGTCATAACGGTATTGGATTCTGCAGTAAAGGAGTCGATAATGGTGTAAACCGCATTAACGAGAATCATAGGAGTAATCATCGGGAAGGTAATCTTCCAGAATGTTTCCCAGCCGGATGCACCTTCCATTGTACAGGATTCGTAAATGGAGGGAGAGATGGACTGAAGACCTGCAAGGAATACAAGCATCTGTACACCGGAACGGTTTACGATATTAAAGATGTTGTTAACGATACCAACTACGTAGTCAACAAGCTCTGTACCGACAGCCATCGAGCCGAACAGCTTCGCGACGTCCATACTGCTTACGATTTCAGCGGCACTGGACTGCTGTGCGTTACCTGTGTCAACACCCGAGCCCATATAGGACTGAAGGGAGCTGGAGTCGATGGATTCGATAAGACCTGTGGAGATGATAACCGGGATAAAGAATATCGCACGGAATACGCCTCGTCCGATCATCTTCTGGTTGAGGATAACAGCCATAAAGAGAGCGAATATTACGATAGCGGGTACATCGAAAAGGAGCTGCTTGATACTTGCTGTGAGTATCTGAAGGAACTGCGGGTCAGAGAAGAGAGCTTCGCTGTAGTTTTCAAATCCGCAGAATTCAAGAGTAAACTTACCCTTGGGCATTGTAATAAGGTTGAAGCTGTACCAGATTGATTTTACGAGAATCGGCATATAGATGAGTACAAGGCCGATAACGAAGGGCATTACAAACCACCAACCTGCACGTGCCTTCTTTCTGTCAAGAGAGGCAGGCTTAGCCTTTTTAGTTGTAACTGTATTATTCATTTTTTCACCTCTCCCGTTTATTTGGCAAACTTAACAAAGCCCATTGCGGGAATTGTTGTTGTGTTGCCTGCTTCATCTGTGTATTCGTAGTCGCCTATGTTGTAGTTAAGTACAAACTGCTCGCCGTTGCTGTATGTTACTCTTACAATACGGGTTTCGAGTGTTTCGTGGTTTGTAATTGTTTCATACTTAACGCTGGAAAGAGCATCGTTGAGTGTGTTGTAGGTATCTACAAGGTCGTTAACCCAGATGTTGTATCTGATGGAGTAATACTTACTGAAGTCGATAAAGGACTTAAGCTCAGAAGTATTGTTGTGCTGATAAGAGAGAATGAAATAGGGGGATGCGCCATTTTCAATAGCCTTAAGAACGCTCTTTTCGTAGTCACCGTCAAGGTTGATTGCGGTACCTGCGAAGTTCTTGTATCCGTGAAGAACCATACCTACGAAGGGAACAGCCTCGGATGCGAATACGTTTTCGCTGGAGTTGAGCGGAATGTTAAGGATGTGGTCTGCATAAGCAAGAGCATATGCGTTACCGCCGTTAACCATAATGGACTTGTTGTCTTCCTTCATCTCTGCAAGGAGTCCGCTGATTGTTTCCTTGGAGTCCTCACGGGTGAATGCGTATTCATCGTTGTGGTCAGAGGAAAGGTCAGAGCCGAGTGTACCAACGGAAAGACCGTTTGCACCGAGTGCCTTATATTTCTCGGAAATCTTGCCGTAGTACTTTTCCATAGCAAGAGGAGAAAGGATAAGCTGTCCGTCGGGCTCAAACATCTGGTAGAGTGCGCTGTATACCTGATGTACAGCTGTTCTGCCGTCGATTGTCTGAACTGCGTCGTCCTTATAGTTGAAGCCGTCAAATGTGCCAACATCATTTACATATGTAAATTCGAGGTCGGGGTAGATGGATGCGCCTACGCTTGCTGCGTATTCGGAAAGCTCTGCGAGAGTCATTTCCTCGCTGATAGCCTTGTCAACCTTTACCTTTGCGGGAACTGTCTTATAAAGACCGCCGTTGTACCAGCCTGTATACTTGATAATGATGTTGTTTGTTGTCTTTACGCCGTCGCCGTCCTTGGCTGTGAGCTCTTCAATCATTGTCTTTGCATCTGCAAAGGTTGTAAGAGGAGTCTGAACCTGGAAGGGAATACCTGCTACTCTCTGTGTTGTGTTTACAGAGCCGAAGGTTTCGATGTAAAGAGGAATATCTGCGCCTGTATCCTCAAGCTTTGTAAGAGAGCCTTTGTCTACGAGGTAGTTTCTGAGAGCCTCAGCAAGACCTGCTGTTGTAGCCTTTTCGTCTCTTACGGGGATATACTTGATTGTGAAGTTGCCTGTGTACTTTCTGTTGGACTTAACAGACCATGTAGCACTACCTGTCGCTGAGAGACCTTCAAGCTCGTAGGAGTCGGTAGGTCTGGGAGTGAAGGTTGCGTATGTGGAGTTGTAGTCGTGAACACCGCCACCGTGTGCAGTTGTGATTTCGGCGAGGGACTCACCTTCCTCAATGTAAGCGATAAAGCCGGAGGAAAGCTTTGTCTTTTCGTCGTCGAAGTTTACGAACTTACCGGACTGTGCGATATTTACGCTGTCCTTGGGATGCATTACGGGAAGACCTGTTACAGGGTCGATTTCAACCACTGTCTTGTTTTCCTCGCCTTCCTTAACAACCTCAAGAATGTGAAGTGCAAGGTAGGTATGCTTTGCGGAAAGCTTAGCATATACATTGCTTGTTTCGAGAAGCTCGAATTCAACCTTGCCTTGTGCGTCTGTTACCTTTTCCTCATCGTTGAGCTTGATAACCGCGCCTGCGAGGGGCTTGCCGTCTGCCGCTGTTACCTTGAAGGTTGCAACATCGGGAGCCTTTTCATCTGCGGGAGCTTCTTCAGCTTCTGCGTCTGCTTCCTCTGTTTCAGCCTCTGCTTCGGGAGCTTCGGTTGCTTCGGTTGCTTCTGCAGCTTCACCCTCTTCACCTTCAACAGCTTCTTCCTCAACTACTGTTGTTCTGATTACTTCAACAACAGCAAGCTCTGCGTTTTCGTCGCCGCCTGTGAGGGAGAACTTAAGGTCTTCGATGATTTCGGGATTTTCTTCGGGATCCTTGCCTTCAAGCTCGTCGGACTTGAGAGTAACAGCTGTAGCCTGAGCTATAGTTTCCTCTTCCTTCTTGTCGTCCTTCTTGGAGTTATCCTTCTGAGCCTTGAGGTAGTCGATGTTAGCCTGATAGTCAGCATAAGGAATGATTTCGCCGGATGCTACAGCAGCATCGTAGCCTTCCTTATCGAATGTCCAGTATTCGGAGTTGCTTACCGTACCGAATGCGGGAAGTCTCATAACCTCCTGGTTTTCACCGCCGATTTTGTGGAAGGAGTAGTCCTGACCGTAAACCTTACCTGTGATGGTAAGCTCTGCTACGGAGTCCTTAACATCCTCGAATCTTACGATGGAGCCGGAGCCGTCGTTAACAAGTGTGAAGCCTGTTTCGTCGTTAGCACCTGCACCGAAGTAAGGAAGAACGGTGATGGAGGAAAGTGAGAAGGAGGATGAGTCGAATCTGATGTCACTGGCGGGAACTCTTACTGTGAGTCCGTTTTCATCAAGGAAGTATTCGATAGCAACCTTGAAGAGCGGGAGCTTATCAAGTCTTGCTTCGTATTCAACCTTTGCGTGGTCAGCATCGATGTCATCGAATGTGTAGTCTGTGTATGTTGTGATAAGATATTCAAGCTGCTTCTTATCTCTTACCGTGGAGTCCGTACCGAGGATATAGATTGCGTACTTTTCCGTAATCGGGAAGGTCTTCATCATATCTTCCTTGGAGTCCTTGGAAAGCTTTTCGGAGTTGGGGTCCTTGAGTGTGAAGAACGCCTTCATATATTCATAAGGATTCTTCTTGATGTTCTCGTCGTAAATCTTCTTGCCGTTTTCGTCCTTGGAAGGCATCTTGTTAAGGATTTCTTCCTCGAATCTTGACTTTTCGATCATTTCGGGAACGAGGATTCTCGCCTGCTCACGACCCATTGTGTAGTTAACTCTGATACCGCCTCTGATTCTTTCGAGCTTGATCTGACGGTTCTTTGCGGCTTCAACGTAGGAATTCATCTGAGTTTCCTTCGCGCCGTCGGAGTATTTGAGAAGAATCTGGGAGAGGAGTCTGTTCTTAGGCTCGTCAGCCTTCTTCATGGATGCTACATCATAGGGGTTTGAGAGAAGAATCTGATCGGGAGCACCGTCCTTGCCCTTGGTTACAAGTGCGATTTCACCTGTTTCCTCAAGAGCCCAGAGCTGGTAGTCGCCCTTTTCGTCGTAAAGCTTCATTGTAGCAAGCTTTTCTTCGGGAGAATTGTATTCAATCTTTGTGTAGTCAACAAGATTGTAAACTATTTCTTCCTCTTCGTCTTTCTTGGCTGCCGCAAAGGATGTCACAATTACGGAGTTTGCAAGAAGCACACCGGAAAGAAGAAGTGCAGATAACTTTTTAAAATTCATTTTTATACCTCCCCTTTCCTTATACTCGGTATGCCAATTCGCGGATTATGTTGAATACGAAGGAGAAAATCTTTCCGATAAGGCTGGAGAAGAGTACTCCGAGGAACATAATGAATGCCATACCAACGATGGACGCGATACTTGTGAGAATGTTCTTAAGAAGTGAGTAGTCGTGGATTGTCTGCATACCGAAGAAGAGCAGGAAGCCAACCCAAGCGTAGCCCACGCCGATAAAGAGTGTTACAAATCCGATTTCGGATGCTGTAATGAAGTTGGAGTAGAGAGTTGTTGCGAAGATGAATGCGGGAAGCGGGAAGAGTGAGTAACATGTTGCAATGAAGATGTCACGAAGGCTTCCTTCACCGTCGAAGAGTGTTGTAAGACACCAGTTAGCAACTGCCCAGAGAATTACGGGAAGTGCAATGGATGCAATAGAAATGATAATTGAAACATCCTTAGGTACAGAGTTCATAACGTAGCCCTGACCGATGGACTGGTAAATAAACGATGCAACGGTGAGTGCAAATATGAGGAGCGCGCCCTTGATGGAGGCTCGATATTCGTGCTTGATATCGTAGAAGCCGTCGAAGGGATGGAACATTACATGGAAGCCGTAGCAGAATTCACTCCAGAGAGTTCTGTTCTTCTTAACTACTTCTTCCTTTCTGTTTGTCTTGTTAACCGCTCTCATGAATCTGGAAACGACAACAAGGAGAGCCATTACGATAATCGGGATAAGTACGATGTACTTCTTGATCCAGATCTTTCTGAGCTCCTGATAACAGTCGGACCAGTTTGTTGTGTCGTAAGCGTACTCATAGTTGAGCATAGCTTCCTGGAAGAGTGCTACCTTGTTTTCATCGTTGTCAGCAAGTGTGGATGCCTCTCTGTAGAGGGACTTACCGATACCGATGTAGGACATATCGAAGTTGGAGTTGAGCTGGAGGATATCCTGCCAGAGCTTTTCCGCATCGGTATATCTTCTTTCGAGGTTAGCACGGATAGCTTCGTGAAGTGAGTCGCCGTAGCTTGTGCGCTTGAATACTGTGATGTTCTTGTTTGTGCTGTCGAGAAGAAGGAGGTTCTTGCCGTGGTATTCAATAGCTGCAAGAGCCTGAATGTTACCGAGCTGGTTACCCTTATCGCCGAAAGCATAAAGGAGTCTGCCGTCGCCGTCGTATGTAAATACTCTGGATCTCTTTTCGTCGATGATTGACCATGTGTCATCCGGACCGAGAGCAACGTCGGTAACTGTAGAGGCACCTGTTACAACAGAGTCGTTGGATGCAATGGTATTTACGGTAACTTCACCGGAGGGCGGGAAGAAGCCATTTCTGTCCATAACGTCATCACCCTGAGGAGAGAGCTTCTTTACGGGAGCGTAAGTACCGCTCTTATCCTTAGCTGCGATAGCCTGCATCTGCTGTGAGCTGGAGATTGTAGATGTTGTAGCATATACAAAGCCGTCACCGTCGATGTTGATGTTGTTATATTCGGTAGAAACCGTCTTTACGGACTTCTTTCTCTGTTCTTCGGTCTGGAATGTTCTCCAAACGATGTCGATGATGGATGTCTTCTGTGTCTGAGCACCGAGGAAGCCGAAGAAGGAGCCGTCGGTGTTCATGGAGATGATACCCTGGTGAGTAAGCTCACCTACAGAGTAAACTCGTCCAACCTTGTCAACCGCAACGGCGATAGGTCTGAAGATATGACCTTCAGCGAATACGTCGGATTCGGGCTGATAGATTGTTGTATCGTAAACGATGTTAGCCGCATTTTCCTCGGGAGTAAGCTCGGGGTCAACGTTTGTTACATCGAATACGAGAATTCTGTTCTGAGTGGAGTCGCAGACATAAAGTGTCTTTGTGTTAAGAGCTTCGTCTGTGGGGAGATAGTCATCCGCTCTTGCGGGTGTTACGAAAACAGCCGCAGGAGAGATAATCTTATCCGGAACGCCCCATTCGTTTGTAAACTTGTCGATTCTTGCTACAACGCCGAACTTTTCGTTAAGGATTACAACAGAGCCGAGGTCTGTAGCCTGGTCGGAGATGTAGATGAAGTTTTCAAAGTCTACGCAGAAGTCTGTGGGGTTTGCAAGTGTAACTCCGAGAAATTCCTGGTCAATAACCTCGTAAGGAACGTAAGCATGGGGAGATTCCATATACTGTCCGTCGATATCGTAGGTGTAGGTTGAGTAAGGAATTATAGCACCTACAGGCATACATCCAAGCATGACTGTAAAGCATACGATAAGGAGTAATATTCTTTTTATATTCTTCATTCGTTATTCCCTCCTTAGTCTTTCATACCGGATGAAGCCATTGTTTCGATAATGTTACTCTGTGTGATAACGAATACAGTAATCGGAACAAGCATCATAATAACCGTGGAAGCAGCTGCCGCACCGGAACGAACGATACCGCCGGCAAGAATCTGCTGAATTGCGTAGTTGAATGTCTTGAGCTCTTCGGAATAGATGTAGGTAGAGGTACCTGTATTCCAGAGGCCCTGGAAGGAGTAAACTATAAGTGTGAGCCAAGCGGGCTTAACCATAGGCATTACTATCTTCCAATAAATTGTAACTTCCTTTGCGCCGTCAAGTCTTGCAGATTCGAGAACCGAGTCCGGAACGGAGGAGTCCATAAACTGCTTCATAAGGTAAAGACCGAGAGTTGAACCGAAAGCGGGGATGATGAGTGCCCAGTAAGTATCAATCCATCCGAGAGCAGACATGATGATGTAGTTGGAAATAGCAGCAACAGTCTGGTGGAACATGAGGGACTTCTGAACGAGCTGGAACATACCGTTTCTTCCGGGGAAAGGAATCTTTGTGAGTGCGTAGGATGCCATTGAAGCGATGAAGAGGTGACCGAAGGTACCGCCTACAGCAACAAGGGCTGTGTTGAATATGTATCTTGAGAAGGGAACCCAAGAGGTACTCATGAGCTTAAAGAGGTCAGAGAAGTTCTTGAGTGTAGGGCTTCTAACGAAGAAGCGAGGGGGGAACATCCAGAGTTCGTCCAGAGGCTTAAGTGACTGTGAAATCGCGTAAACCATAGGGAGGAACATGAATGCGCCGAATACAATGAGGAGTATGTTGATACTCATGTCGCCGCCGGCGGATCGGTTAAGACGATGCTTTTTTCTGAATCTAATTTTTTTCATATCACTTACCTACCTTCGACAACATTTTACCTATAATTGTGTTTGCGGCAATCTGAATGATAAAGAGTACCGTCGCAATAGCGGAGGCATAACCAACCTCCCAACGGGATCCACCGTAGTCCTCGAGGTGATGCATGATTGTCCATGCACAGTAGTCGGGAGACGGGAAGCCGCAGAGTGCTGTGATGATTGCACCGAAGCCGAAAGCACCGGTAATGGACATAACCGCAGCGAACATCATCTGGTTTCTCATCATAGGAAGAGTTACGAACCAGAGCTCCTGCCATCTGTTCTTGATACCGTCAACGGCTGCAGCCTCGTAAAGGGACTTATCAACAACCTGGAAGCCGGCGATGAAGGAGAGGAAGGATGTACCGAGGGATGTCCAGAGGGCAACCACGATAACGAGGGGCATGATGTAGTTCGCATCCGAGAACCAGAGGACGGGGGCGTTAATAAGACCCATCTTCATAAGGATACCGTTAACGTAACCGTACTGGTCACCGGAGAAGAGTACCTGCCAGATGAGGTAAACCTGACCGGAGATGGAGGGTGCGTAGAAGATAAGGGTTACAACAGAACGGAACTTAGGAGTAAGCTCGTTGATGAACCACGCGAAGAGGAGCGAGAGAAGGTACGAGAACGGACCTGTCATCGTCGCAAAAATGAGGGTATTCTGAATAGCGAGAAGGAAGATATCGTCATCAAGAATAAGTCTTATGTAGTTGTCGATACCAACGAATCTCGGCATTTCGAGCATATTGAAGTTTGTAAAGCTGAGTACGAAAGAAAGGATAACCGGTACAATCGTAAATGTAAGGAAGATAACATAGTAGGGAGCTACCATGGCATATCCGCGCCAGTTTACTTTCATATTACGAATCGTCCACTGAAGCATAGTCATATCTTTTCTGAGCTTAGGCTTCGGCTGATTCTTTGCGAGTGTCTTTTCAGACATTTAATTCACTCCTTGCATAATATTTTCGATAAAACAGAGTCTATCATTATTTTTTGTTTGCTTCTTCTTTTGCGGCAAGCTCGCCGAGGTATTTGAGCTCAACGCCGAGACGCTTTTCCTGTTCTTCCTTATATTCTGTGAGGGT
The DNA here is from genome assembly GCA_017560085.1 of Clostridia bacterium. Taxonomy (GTDB): domain Bacteria; phylum Bacillota; class Clostridia; order Oscillospirales; family CAG-382; genus SIG622. The sequence continues at coordinate 81,230 of JAFYPA010000083.1, read as the reverse complement.
TTCCTCCTGAATACGGAAGTCGTATTCGTCTCTCTTTCTGGAAAGTTCCTTATTAATGTCTGAAATGTATGTCTGCATAGCATCGGAGGGTGTTGTACCGCTGTTATAAACAGAAAGGAACGCGAAGTTCTGGTTACGGCCTACGATGTAGTTACCGGGTGTCATGGGTGTACCCTCGAGGTACTTGAACTGCTGCTCGAGAGAACGCTTTTCGTCGGAGGACCAGGACTGAGACTTCATAGCGTTTGTATTAGCTGTGGAGTACTTAGCCGCTGTACCGATGATAGCAACCTGCTCGTTACCGAATCTACCCTGAATTTCTTCGCTTGTCCACCACTCAATGTAGTTCCAGGAAGCCTTGATCTTGTCGGTATCCTTCATAACCATAACCGCACCAACGCCTGCGGGAGCTGTGTGGTCGATGTATGTGTAGGTTTCGCCGTTTTCATCAATACCTGTTCTCTGTGTACCGGGCATCTGAACGAATTCCCAAAGACCCTTGATTTCGGGAGCGAATACGGTGAGCTGGTTGTAGAGAGAGTAGTCGGCGATACCGAGAGGCATTTCACCTGTTCTGAATCTGTTTGCGAAGTCATATGTGTAGGGCTGCTGATACTGAGTGAAGAAGTCACACATTGTCTTGAATGCGTCGAGTGCTTCGTCGGAGTCAAGGTTTGTTGCCATACCTTCACTTGCTACATTGTCACCCTTGTACCACGGAACATCGTTCTGATACATAATGTACTGCATAAGACCTGTGTTAAGACCGATTTCCATGTTCTTATCGGAGAACACACGGATAAGGCTGTAGAGGTCATCCCATGTTTCGGGAACCTTAACGTCCTTGTCACCGAGCTCGTTCTGAAGCTCTGCGAAGATGTCCTTTCTGTAGAACAGCATCGGGAAGCTCTGTGTATCGGGGAGACCATAGAGAGATACGGAGTAGTATTCGTCGAGGTCATCGCCTACGGGGATATAGTCGGGGTTGTAAACCTCAATCGGAATGAACGCTGCGGGAGCGAATCTCTTCTTAACCTGATCAAGGTCTGCCTTTGTATAGTACTTGGGAGTGCCGTCCTCGTTCTTTGCCTCGTGGATCCATCTTTCATTGAGGTTGAGAACCGCATTTCTTACACCGTAGCTGACAGGGTCACCGTCCATGGATACGTCAGGACCCATACCTGCGAGTGTAGCGGGGAGAAGTGTACCGCCGGCAATAAGCTTAAGGTTTACTGCGGGATATCCTTCGGGGTCATTCTTGAGTGCGCCCTGGTTTGTATACTCTGTAACCATCTGACGAACAATCTGCGCCTGGTCACGACCTGTTGTAATCCAAACCTCGAGAACGCCTTCCTTATCGTTAAGCTCTTCTGTAGCACCTACGGAGTTGTAGTTTGTGAAGAAGGAGTTCATGAATGCGGAGAACTCGTGCTTAACATTCTTGAAGAAGCCTGCGTTAGCCTTGGGGCAGTAGTAATCCTCAACTGCGGGAACTACGAGAATGTAGTCAAGAGTAAGAGGCTGGTTTCTTGCTGTAAGGAGCCATGTACCGAGTGTACCGATGTAAGACTTGAAGTTTGTAAGGTTTGCAGCAACCTTGTCCTGGTCATTGCCCATGATGTCAAGAAGGTATGCAATCTTATCAAGTGTTACGGACTGGTCACCCTTTTCACCAACGAGTCTTTCGAGGTCTGCGGAAGCATTTTCAAGGAGCTTCTGCTCGCTTCTCATACCGCTGAGAACGTCGGGGATAAGGTTATCGAAGTTATAGTCGAGGTAAGCATCGGGCTGAGTACCTGTGATCATAAGTATCTTTCTGTAGTACTCGTTCATTCTCTGAAGGCTTTCGTTGATTCGGAGAATAACCTCACCCATATCACCGAGAACAACCTCCATCTTAATTGTGTGCTTGCCCTTTGTAAGATAGAACTTGAAGTCCTTGCGCTCTACGATATCCTTGCCGTCCTCGTCCTTGCCGACAACAACGTCGCCACCGAGAGGTCTGGTTGTCCATTCATCGGAATATTCGAATCTGATGCTTCTTGCTTCCGTGAAGGGCTCGATACCGTCGATGTAAATCTTTCTTGTGGAGAAGAGACCTGCATTTACGTTCTGCATGTATCTGGGAATGATGTAGTAAAGTCCGTCCTCGGGAACCTCGATATCCCATTCAACCCACTGACCTGCGAGCTGCCACTTTTCACCGCCGATAGAGTTAAGACGGATAGCAGAGGAGTGCTGGGGGTCTGTGATGGGAGAGGTTCTGTCGTTAAGAGGATAGATTACCTGCTCACTTGTTGCAGTCATAAATTCAGCATCGATCTTTACAATCTTATCTGTAGCGGGAGCCTTCTTGGAGCTGTTTGCCTTTTCGTATTCGGTATAGGAAACAACCTCTGCCGCAGGAGCAAAAGTAAAGCTCTTGAGGAGAAGAGGCTCACGGGAGGAGTCAAGTGCGATTGTGTGCTCACCCTTTGTGAAGTAGAACTCAAAGGGAACATCATAGAACTCGTTCGCATCCTTGAAGAGCTGCTTCATAGCCTTGGGAGCTTCAACCTTCTGAGGACGGATTTCGTTTCCGTAGTAGTCGTACTTGAAATATCTTCCTGCATCTCTTGTATGAGTTGTGTCACCTGTCTGTACATTCTTGTCTTCCTCGGAGAACTCGATTGCGGGATCGTTATCTGCGTCGGTAAGAGAAGTACCTGTCTTGAAGAACTGTGTGGGCTGAACATAGCCTGCGGGAGTATAGTCCTCAATCCAGTTTCTTGTGAAGGTGATGTAGCGGGCTTCATCGAAGGGTACACGACCGTCGATAAGAAGGATTCTTTCGATGGAGGACTTGTTACCTACAGTCACACCTGTATCCTTATCGTCAACTATCGGATAGTAGTCAGCCTCGATTGTATAAAGACCGTCCTCCGGAATTGTGAACGTCCAGTATACTCTGCCGTCGTCGTAGGTGAGAAGGGATTCACCGTCCCAGCCTTCAACATAGCCGTCAGCCTTAACGTCGGGCCAATATGCAAGAGCCTCTGCCGCAGCCTCGTCGTACTTTTCGAGACCAAAATGCTTGGCAGTTGCTTCCTTATCGAAATCGGCAGCATTAACCGTAATTGTCTTAGTAGCCTTTACACGACCGCGATCCTCATTATCCGCACGGTAGTCAGCGTATGTTGTAGCCGTGAGGATTTCGTTCATGGCATCGAGGTTGTGCTTGGTAGCGGAGGCCTCAAGACGGTTTGCCTTCATCTCGGCAAGCTTAGCCTTGGCTTCCTCGTCACCGTTCTGGGCTTTTTCCCAGAGTTCTTCGTCCGAATGAACGTTGTTTGCTTCAAAGAAATAATTCTCGTTGGTACTGTCCTCAGCCGCAAATGCAGAACCGATAAAGCTCTGAGATATCAACGACAGTGCCAGGATGGATACGGCTATTCTTTTACCGCGTCCGAAGTTCTTTGACGTTTTCATTAACTGTTCCCCCTATATTTGAGTTTGCACAGAGCAGCACTCTGCGTTTTCTTCCTATTTATTATATATACAAATAATATCCCCGCGATATTACAGCATCATATAAACACACAGGAAGTCATTTTCCGTCCCCATCGTTAAATTTGGGCAAACGGGTACACGAAAAAATTGGCGCAAAAATGCCGCAAATTTTCATACTGATAGAATACCACAAATTCTGTTTTTTGTCAAGTCTGTCATTTAAAGGCACTCCCCTGCTTTGAGGAATAAATTCATCGGCGGCGGGGATAGTTTTTTAATCGAACAAATATATTGTTTGTTACCACTCAAAAAAAGTGCACAAAGTTACTCATAATAATACATTCAAACTTTGCACTGCTTCTTTTATTTTAACTTATACTTGATTTCGCGCGGTATTTACAGCCACATATTATTATATCATATTATATTTTGATTTTACAGTATAATTTGTTAAAAATATATATCTTAATTTCAAATTCGCTCCACGGATTTTTCACTTTTATTTTCTGCCATTTATTGCCATTATATTATGTATATATTATACAATATTCTACATAGTTTTTCTACATTGTGCATTGTTCGACGATTTTCACGAAAAAGCTTTTTACAGCCGCATTTTAGTCATATTTTGCCATTTTTCTCCGTTTTTTTCGAGGGCAGACAAAAAAAGAGCCACACCCGCAAAGGTGTGACTCTTATGGTTTATTGTGATTTTATCAATACATTCCGCCTGCTGCAGGATTGGGAGCATCCTTAACGGGCTCGGGCTTGTCTGCAACGAGTGCTTCTGTTGTGAGAATCATGGATGCAACGGATGCCGCATTCTGAAGTGCACTTCTGGAAACCTTGGCGGGGTCAACGATACCTGCCTTGAACATATCGCAGTAAACATCGTTGTAAGCATCGTAGCCGTAGCCGGGCTTTGCCTTTGCCTTGATGTTAGCGAGGATTACGGAGCCGTCCTTACCTGCGTTTGCGGCAATCTGACGAACAGGCTCTTCAAGAGCTCTGAGAACGATGTTAACGCCTGTCTTTTCGTCGCCTTCAACTGTTTCGAGAAGCTTTTCAACTGCGCCCGTAACATTTACAAGTGCTGTACCGCCGCCGGGAACGATACCCTCTTCAACAGCAGCCTTTGTAGCATTGAGAGCGTCTTCGATTCTGAGCTTCTTTTCCTTCATTTCTGTTTCTGTAGCCGCACCAACCTTGAGTACTGCAACACCGCCTGCAAGCTTTGCAAGTCTTTCCTGAAGCTTTTCTCTGTCGAAATCGCTTGTTGTTGTTTCGATAGCGGCTCTGATCTGACCTACACGAGCCTTGATTTCATCGGGATCACCCTTACCGCCAACGATAATTGTGTTTTCCTTTGTAACCTTAATCTGACCAGCCTTACCGAGCATATCAAGAGTTGTGTCCTTAAGCTCAAGACCGAGCTCCTCGGAGATAACCTGACCGCCTGTAAGAATTGCGATATCTCTGAGCATTTCCTTTCTTCTGTCGCCAAAGCCGGGAGCCTTAACGGCAACACAAGTGAATGTTCCTCTGAGCTTGTTTACGATAAGAGTGGAGAGTGCTTCACCTTCGATATCCTCTGCAACGATGAGGAGCTTCTTGCCGGACTGCATAATCTGCTCAAGAAGAGGAAGAATGTCCTGAATGTTGGAAATCTTCTTGTCTGTGATGAGGATTACGGGCTCGTCGATAACAGCTTCCATCTTGTCTGTATCTGTAACCATATAGGGAGAGAGGTAGCCTCTGTCGAACTGCATACCTTCAACAACCTCGCAGTATGTTTCTGCGCTCTTGGATTCCTCAACGGTGATAACGCCGTCGCTTGTAACCTTTTCCATAGCATCTGCGATAAGCTGACCGATAACCTCGTCAGCGGAGGAAACAGCACCTACTCTTGCGATGTCCTTGGAGCCGTTAACCTTGTGAGAAATGTTAGCGAGCTCTGCAACAACCGCATCAACAGCCTTCTGGATACCCTTTCTGAGTACCATAGGGTTAGCACCTGCAACAACGTTCTTCATACCTTCTCTTACGAAAGCCTGAGCAAGAAGGATAGCGGTTGTAGTACCGTCACCTGCAGCGTCGTTTGTCTTTGTAGCAACTTCCTTAAGAAGCTGAGCACCCATATTTTCCATCGGATCCTCAAGCTCGATTTCCTTAGCGATGGTAACACCGTCATTAGTAATAAGGGGAGAGCCGTACTTCTTGTCAAGTACAACATTTCTGCCCTTGGGACCCATAGTAATCTTAACAGTATCGGCAGTTACATCAACACCCTTACAAAGAGCATTTCTCGCATCAATGCCGTGAGCAATAAGCTTTGCCATAATAAAAAACCTCCAAATATATTAGGGAATATATCGGGAACCCCCCGATTCCCCTCGCCCGCAGGCGATTTCAATAAAATAAAAATTTCGAAGAAATTTTCACATCAATTTTGCATTTTGCATTTTGCATTGTGCATTTTCAAAACGCAGTTTTGATTCTTATTCTTCAACAATCGCAAGAATGTCCGCCTGTCTCACAATCGTGTATTCCTCGCCGTCGCACTTAACCTCTGTGCCGGAATACTTGCTTGTGATAACCTTGTCGCCCTTCTTAACGGTCATAACGACTTCCTTGCCGTCAACCATTCCGCCGGGACCTACTTCAATAACTACAGCGAAGCTGGGCTTTTCCTTTGCAGCTCCGGTGAGAATAATACCGCTCTTTGTTGTTTCTTCGGCTTCGGTTGCCTTGATTATAACTCTGTCAGCAAGTGGCTTGAGTGTCATACCGAATTCCTCCTTTGTAATATAAAAGATTTATTTTTTACTCTGTCTTTAGCACTCTTTAAGCGCGAGTGCTAAAACTACATTGAGTATTGTAGTACAATAATATTGAAAAATCAAGTGTTTTTACAGTTGTTTACATTTTTTTAACATTCAAAATTTGCAAACAACCGCCGTGTCTGCTAATACGACAGAATACGACCTTGTTATCTTGAAAGTCCGCCTGTCTTATCGCAGATGAGATTATATTCACCGCTTCGGAGAATATCGCAAAGCTGTTCGTTGCTTTCTATATCCTTGAATGTCACGATTCCGCCGTGCGCCTCGTAGCCGTCCTGATGGAAGTCCGAGCCTGAAATCATACCGAGCCCGTTGGCATCCGCCCAGAGCCTTGCAAAGTCGTTTCTTGAGTTCTGATAGGGATGTCCGTTATTGACCTCAACTCCGTCAAGGAATTTCGGCGGTATAACCTGAATCCAGTCACGGAACGGGTGCGCCTGATAGATAAGGCATCCCGCCTCACGGGCAAGGGGAGAGAATTCCGCGATGCTCATATCAAGCATATTCGGATGCTCCTTCAGAAATTCCTCGGTGATTCCGTAAACAAGGAAGTCGTTGGCGTAGTCACAGTTGAAGCGGAGCTCTATGCCCCAGAATATCTTCATTCCGTACTTCTTTGCGTATTCCCTGCCCCGATTTACCGGTACCATAAAGAAATCAACGAAGTCGTCCCATTTCTCAAACTTGCCGAAATCTCTTGTATATCTGCAGAAATGATTGGTAATCACAACCGCATCATAGCCCTTTGCGTGGTATTTGTCAATCATATCCTCCACGCTGACGTTTGAGCAGCCGCTTACCTCCTGCGTGTGAACGTGCAAATCGATAATCATTTCTTTTCGCCTCTTTTTTCGTCTTTGTTAAAATGCTTTTTCTCGCCAAAGGGCTTCCTGTCACCGTGTGACTTTTTATCGCCGAAGTCCTTATCATGCGGCTTCTTGCCTTCGAAGGGCTTCTTGTCTCCAAAATCCTTGAAGTACTGATAGAGATAGCACTTTATCATACCGTTGTAAAGCTTTCGTGCCTTGTTTGCACGCTTGCCGTAAAGCCTTTCGAATTCCTCCTCGCTTGTAAGAAGGTACATCTGCCACGGGGGAACGAGAGTCGAAAGCGTCTTTCCGAGCTTTTTGTAAAGCTCTCTTGCTTCACGGATTGAGCCGAGTCTTTCGCCGTAGGGCGGGTTACATACGATGGTTGTTCTCTCGCCGTTGTCGAAAATTGAAAGTGCGTCCTTTTGGAAAATCTTGATGTAGTTCTCCATTCCCGCACGCTTGGCGTTGTCCTTTGCAAGCTGTACGCATTCGGGGTCGATATCTGATGCCCACGCCTTGAAGGTTGTGTCAAGGTTTACCGCATCCGCCGCTTCCTTTCTTGCATCCTGCCATACCTTCTTGGGTATCCATCTGTAATGCTCGGAGGAGAAGCGTCTTCTTATGCCGGGGGCTGTGTTTGTCATAATGAGCGCAGACTCAATGGCGATTGTTCCGCTTCCGCAGAAGGGGTCCCAGGTGATAACGTTTTCTCTGGGTCTTGAAAGCTTAACGAGTGCCGCCGCAAGAGTTTCACGAAGAGGGGCTTCCGCCGCCTTTTCTCTGTAGCCTCGCTTGAAGAGAGGCTCGCCCGAGGTATCAATCATAAGAGTTGCCTTATCATTGAGGATAAAGAACTCGATTCTTACCTTGGTTTCGTTTTCCTCGAACCAGTCAACACCGTAAACGCTCTTGAGTCTTTCCACCATAGCCTTTTTAACTATGCTCTGGCAGTCGGGGATGCTCACAAGCTGTGACTTTATGGAGTGACCCGAATTCGGGAATGCATCATTTTCTCCAATGTAGTTTTCCCACGGAATCGCCTTTGTACCGTCAAAAAGCTCGGTAAAGGTGGTTGCCTCGAATTCACCCGCAACTATAAATACACGCTCTGCACATCTGAGCCACATATTACAGCGGGCAATCGCCGTAATGTCGCCCTCAAAGTAGACTCTGCCGTCAATGGTTTCGAGTCTTTTGTAGCCGAGGGCGTCTATTTCCTCGCCGACAAGCCTTTCAAGTCCGAAAAGACAGGTGGCGGCAAATTTCATTTTTTCCATTTGGTTATTCTTTTCTTTCCGTATAAAATATATTACTTATCCTCGCCGTAAACGCTGTTGTATTCATCGTTCTTCTTCTTTTTGCCGATAAGACCGAGAAGAGCACCGATGCCCGTGATTGCGAAAAATACCGCAACATAGATTGTGCTCATAATCATAATATGGCTTGCGTTGCCGTTGCCTCTGAGCATCCAGAAGTAGAAATCCGCATAGATAAGCACGAGCTTTATAAGGCTCTTTACCACCGCGGGAAGCTTCGGGATGAGGTCAACAAGTGTTATAACCGCACCTGCGATAGCGGCAAATACAAGGATATCGAAAAACAAATTTCCAACATCCATTTGATACCATTCCCACTTAACCGGGTTTCCTTTTTTATATAGCAATATAATCGCAAAGGAAAGGCAGGTATAAAGCACAGAGCTTACGCCGAAAAACTTTTTGAACTGTCCGAGTACCTTCATTGAAATAGTCCTCCATTTTAGTATTCGTATTATGATACCATATTTTCCGCCCTTTTTCAATAATAATTTAAAAAAATAATATAAACATTTACCGAACATACATAAAACACCGCCGTGTTCAGCATAATTTCACACAGGGGGACTTGTATTTTCACGAAAGAGAGTATATAATGTATATGGATATGTCGAAATTTGTCGAAAGGAGTACCGATATGAGAAAAGTGGTGTTAAGTATTTTAAATGTTTCAATATTAGTTCCGTGTGTTATATTTGGAAATGTTGGAACAGATTTTATGAAAACAATTTGGATATGGACTCTTATTGTATCAATTTTAAATTTGATTTTAAGCAATAGCCGAAAAGAGTTTTGGTTTGGATGCTTACTCATTTTGTTATCTTCTTCTGTTGGAATGTGTATTAATGGTCAGCTTTATTATCATAGTTTAATAGATAAACAAATTTGGTACGATTTAGAAGGACATTTAACTTACTTTATAGCAACTATTACTTATAGTATTAGTTATTTAGTAATTATGGTTGTTGAATTTATAATTAAACATTTAATTATAAAGCGAAAAACTAATTGCATCTAAACCGTATGCCTCGCAATATATTATTGTGTAAGGAGGTAAGGCTATGTTCGGATATATAAAGCCGTACGAGGACGAGCTGAAGGTAAAGCAGATAAAGCTGTACCGCTCGCTGTATTGCGGTCTTTGCAGGAGTGCGGGAAAGCATATAAGCTTATTCTCACGGTTCTTTCTGAGCTATGACTACACGTTTTTCGCCGCGGTGCGGATGATATTCGAAAAAACCGAATACACCACAGAATCGGCTCGTTGCGGATTTCACCTCTTTGCAAAAAAGAAGGTCATCTCGGATAACGGTGCGCTGGGGCTTTCCTCCGCGATTTTCTCCGTGCTCACCTATTACAAGCTTGTTGACAACATAAAGGATGACGGCCTTGTGAAATCTCTGTTCTCAAGGCTTCTTCTCCCCTTTGCGTCACATATGAGAAAAAAGGCTCTGAAGCAGGGCTTCCGTGATGTGGATATGATAATCTCCGACTGTATGGAAAGGACTGCTCTGCTTGAAAAAAACGGTGGCTCGGTATACGACCTTTCCGAGACCTTCGGTGATATGATGGGTTATCTTTTGAAGCTGGGTCTTGCGGACGAGGCCAAGGAGGACGCCTACACCGTCGGCTTTGAGGTCGGAAGGTTCATATACTGTGCAGATGCGGCGGACGACCTTGAAAAGGACGAAAAATCCCACAGCTTCAATCCGTATCTCAACGAATACGGAAGCTCGGACGAGGCTCTGACGGCTCTTCGCAAGGGGCGGAATTCCATAGCACGCGGCACGGATACGGCGGCGGATATACTTATGAGGCGAAAAAGTGAGCTTCCAGCGTCACTCTTTGATATGTGCGAAATCGCACTGAATATACTTTATCTCGGCTGTCCCTCGGTGCTTGACGGAATACTCTGCAAGGACAAGGACTGTGACAAATGCAAAAGACACTGACATTATATTTCCCGAAAGGAATAAATCCATAAATGAAAACACCCTACGAAATCCTCGGCGTGTCCCCCACTGCTACCGATGATGAAATCAAGTCGGCATACAGGGCACTCGCAAAAAAATACCACCCCGACACCAACGGCGGAAGCGAATATGCCGCAGAAAAAATGCGTGAAATAAATGCCGCTTACGATAAAATTCAGGATATGCGAAGCGGAAAATCAAGTGGTGGCAATTACTACGGTGGCAACGCCTCCTATGGTGACACCAATGCATACGAAAGGATGAAAAGCACCGCAAGAGATTATCTCAATGCGGGCAATGTTCTCGGTGCGCTCTCTCTTTTGCAGAGCATTCCTGAGGGGTACAGAGATGCGGAATGGCACTATATTATGGGTCATGTTTACTTAAGGCTCAACAACAATGCAAGAGCCTCAAGGGAATTCGGTATGGCTCACTCCATGGACCCGTCAAACGAGGAATACAGGACTGCATACGAGAGTATAAGCTCACGCTCGCAAGGGTATACCGAATATACGGGCGGAAACGACACAAGCTTTATTCCGCTTGGTTGCTCCTGCTGTGACCCCTGTAGTTGTCTTTGCTGCTGCAGCTCGCTTTACGACTGCCTGCGGTGCTGCTTCTGATTTATCTTATCGCTTTTTCGGAGGATTATATTGAAAAGAAAAGAAACAAAAAGGCTTGCCGTAGCCTCGCTTCTGTGTGCGCTGACCACAGTTATTTCCCTTGTGGGCTGTGTGCTTGATGTTGCGGATTTAACGGCTGTTACCGCCGCATCTGCGGTTGTGGCACTGTCGGGAACGGAGCTTGGAAAAAGATATCAGATACTGATTTATTCCGTTTCCTCGGTGCTTCTTCTGCTGTTGTTCCCCTCGGCGACGGTTTCGCTTTACTTTGTATTGTATTTCGGGTATTACCCGATTATACGGGAATATTTTGCAAGGCTTCCGAGGCTGTTTTCGTGGATTCTTAAGTATATGCTGTTCAATACAGCAATAATTTCGGTGTATTTCCTTATGACGAAAATTCTGCTGTCCGCAGAGGCTGAGGAGAGCAGGACGATGCTTCTTGCTCTCTGGCTTATGGCAAATGTATTTTTTGCGGTTTACGATATCGCAATCGGAGTTTTTACTCTTGCCTATACAAGAGTTTACAGAAAAAAGTGGGGAATCGACAAATTTATGCTCGGATAATTGATAAACGGGCACGTAAAAATATTTCGGATTGTGCGAATAATTCGGATAATATTCATATGAATGTCACATAAAACTGTTATAATTAGAAAGTTCAATAAGCAAAATTCCGATTTCGGTCGGTAAGAAAGGTAAAATAACATGAAAAAGACAAGAATCACAGCACTCCTTCTCGCTCTTGCACTCGGTGCTGCAGCACTCGGCGGATGCGGAAAGAAGAACAACGAAGTAACAAACGACACGGTAAAGGGCGAACAGATTGAAGCTCCCGCAGGTGAGGTCGGCACAGAGACCGCTCAGCCCGAGGGAACAACGGATCTCCCCGAGCAGCTCGGATATTCCGACTATATCTGGAACTACTCCGACGACGAGGTTATGTTCACAATCGGCGGACATCCCATCACCTTTGCGGAATTCATCTACTACGCAATGACACAGAAGTCCTACTACGACAACGGTGACGAGTCCTACTGGACACCCGAAAACACAGACTCCTACAAGGCAACCATCGTTGACCAGTACAAGCAGTTTGCGGGCATAAAGCTTCTCGCAACTGAAAAGTACAAGCTTGAGCTTACGGACGAGAACATCATCAACATCGACTCCAACTTCGAAAGCCTCCGCCATCAGTACGGCAGTGAGGGCTTTGCTGAAGCTCTTGATTACAGCTTCGTTACAGCAGATACCTTCAAGCACCTTCTCAAGTACGACGAATACAGCACACTTCTTCTCAAGGCAAGCGCTCCCGACGATGAGGTTGTAAAGTACGCTGACGAAAACTATGTTCATGTTCAGCACGTTCTTATCGGCACTCTCGACGATGAGGGCAATGCTCTTCCCGAGGAGGAAAAGGCAAAGAAGCTTGAGCTTGCAAAGGAAATCGCGGGCAAGGCTAAGAACGGTGAGGACTTCTACTCTCTCGTTGAGCAGTACGGCGAGGACCCCGGAATGGAGGGCAATCCCGAGGGCTACACCTTCACATACGGTATGATGGTAAAGGAATTCGAGGACGAATCCTTCAGACTTGCGAACAACGAAATCAGCGAGCCTATTGAAACAAGCTACGGCTACCACATCATCAAGAAGCTTCCCCTTGACTTTGCCGCAATCCTTGACGAGGACGGCGAAACCTACTGGGAAATTCTCAACACCATGACAGGCGACAGCCTCACAGCTGAGCTTCAGGAATATGTTGCAACTCTTCCCGTTGTTTATACGGACAAGTTCAATGAGCTCACAATGCAGAATATCGGTACTCTCAAGACAGCCGAATAACAAAAAGCGAATCACACAGGGAAGTCCCTTTTGCGGGACTTCCTTTTTTTGCGTTAATATTATATAAATAATTAGAAATTAAATCTATTTTTTACAGTTTTCTATTGCATTACGGAGTTTTTTGGAGTATAATGACTATGTATTTTTGTTTTTTATAAAACAAAGCAAAAAACCGAAAGGAAAACGGAAAGACATATGAACAAAAAGATTTTGTGTACGCTGTCCGCATCGCTGTGTCTTGCTCTTAGTGCCTGCAATGTGCAGACTCCGGGCGACGGCAATGGTGCAGATGCCGTAAAGGTTATGCTTCTGGGCGGCAACGGCTACACCGTTACAAGTGAAAATCCCTTGAGTATTACAAGCGGAGGCACGGCGGTATTTGACATTGAGCTTGAAAAGAATTTCAAATTCGGCAATGATGAATTCCCCGAAAATGTCACCTTCAAAAAGGGACAGATTGTTATTTCGGATGTGAAGTACCCCACAACCTATGAGTTTTCCGCGGAAAACACAAAGAACAAGAGAAAATACACCTTCAGCCTTCAGTCGCTCAGCGGCGGAGGATATACCGAATCCAGCATCCCCACGGGAAAATATGCGGCAGGCACGAAGATTTCCGTTTCCGCAACGCCCAAGAAGGACTACGAATTCCTCGGCTGGTCTGCGGATAAGACACTTTCAAACGGTGGTGAGCTTCTCACCACAGACCGCTCCTACACCTTTATTCTGGACGGGGCAACAACAGTCCACGCAAACTTCAAGGGTACTGCACCCAAGGTTGAGGACAAGACCACAAAGCCCGCGGCGGTGCTCAGTGAGTCCAAGATTCTCGTATACTATCCCAACGGCGGCAGCATAAAGGATTCGGAGGACGAATTCTACACGGCACAGAGCTACGACCGTTATTTCCTTATGCCCAACACTCTGCCCGGTGCAAACGAGCTTTTCATCCGCGAGGGCTACAAGCTTGTCGGCTTCTCGGATAATGCCGACGGAAGCGGAAATGTTTACGGTCTCGGTCATACGGCAAGATTCGCTCCCGGTGAGCGCAGTGTTACTCCCCTTTTCTGCGTATGGGAAAAGTATTCCGACCTTTCCTTCTTTGAGTATGCGGACTTTGAGGACGGAATTGTTATCAACAAGTACAACGGCAACGAGGAGAAGCTTGTCATTCCCGAAATCATTGACGGCAAGAAGGTTATCCGCATTGCCGCAGGTGCAATCAGCGGTGACAACATAAAGACGATTATGCTTCCCTGCTATCTTACAAGCGGTGAGAGCGGTGCTGTTTACGACTGTCCCAATCTCGAAAAGGTACATATGTCGGATGCGATAAGAGATGTGCCCGCGGACTTCTTCCTTGAGAGTGCGAAAATCAAAAGGATTCATGTTGATGCGGCTATCCGTCCCGTTTATACCTCAAACTACAGAAACTTCTCCATAAAGTATCAGTATCTTATCTCCCTTCCCGACGACAAGCCCAAGGTGGTTGTTCTTTCAGGCTCCAACACGGACCACGGTCTTGACACCCTTCTTATGGAGGAAAGCCTCGGCGGTAAGTATTACTGCGTGAACTTCGGTACGGATGCGGCGTTCAACATTTCGCTTATTCTTGACTGTATTGGCAACACGCTCGGTGAGGGCGACTATATGATTCACAACTTCGAGCAGATGGAATTCTGCAGAGGTACATACGAAATCAATGCTCTTACATTCCAAGGACTTGAGTCCAACTACAACATTCTCTCCCTTGTTGACTTCTCAAAGTACACCCACTTCTTTGATGCCCTCTCCACCTTCAACAAGACAAGAGGCGTAAACTTCGGCGGTGACTACAACGCAAATCCCAGCGTTCACAACAAGCGCGGAGAAAAGACCTCGCTTCAGCAGAACTACAACAGCGACGACTTCTTTTCAGGTACAAACGGCAGATTCGAGTTCAGCGATACCTTTATCTCCAAGGAGGAGGCACAGAATCTGTGCGGAATTTACGACGGAATTACGGCAAGAGGCGCAACCGTGCTTGTTTCCTATCCGTCCTTCAACTACAATGCGGTGCTTGAGCAGTTCAGAAACAAGGCTGCCTACGACAGCTACGACAGATTTATGAACGAGAATCTCAACGCCCCGGTAATTTCCAAGGTACACGACTATATCTTCCCCGGAAAGTATATGTCCAACACAGACTACCACCTTAACGAGCACGGCAGAAGAATCAGAACCGCAAGACTTCTGCGCGACTTCTGTGCTTACACCGGCGACAAGTACACACCCATTGACATTTCAGGCGAAGACCTTAGCTTTTGGGAGGCAAAATAAATGACGAATCTTATATTTTTCGAAGCACCGCTTCTTTTGCTCATCCCTGTGCTTGCGGTAATTGCTTCTGTTGTATGTGCGATTCTT
The DNA here is from genome assembly GCA_017560085.1 of Clostridia bacterium. Lineage (GTDB taxonomy): Bacteria > Bacillota > Clostridia > Oscillospirales > CAG-382 > SIG622. The sequence continues at coordinate 65,926 of JAFYPA010000083.1, read as the reverse complement.
AAGGGTCGCACGGTCGTATCCTATATCGGAGCGGTAATTCACGCTCTTGCCATTGCGGCAACGGTTTATTTCGGCGGTAATCTTACGGACGTATTCTTTATGCTTACCGTATCGCTTATTGCCTCGGTAATATGCGAAAAAATCAAGGGCATTAAGGCAGAGGAGGAAGAAAAATGACATTCAATTCACTTGCATTCCTTGCTTTCTTCCCCATTGTTCTGCTGTTCCACTTCCTGACACCCAGAAAATACAGAGTCGTTCCGCTTCTTATTCTCAGCTACTACTTCTACGCCTGCTGGAATGTGAAGCTTATGGGACTTATCCTCTTTACGACGGTTGTTTCCTATGTCTCCGGACTTCTTATGGAGAAAACCGAGAAAAAGGGTGTTCGCAGACTTCTTCTGACGGTAACACTTATTGCCTGTCTGGGGGTACTGTTCTTCTATAAGTACTTCAATTTCTTTGTGTCTACCGTAGGCTCTGTGGTTTCTCTCTTTACGGGAGAGCCTAACGCAGTATCCGGTGCACTTGAGCTGATACTTCCCGTAGGTATTTCCTTCTACACCTTCCAGACGCTCTCCTATGTTATAGACGTTTACAGAAAGAGTATTGATGCGGAGAAGAATTTCCTCTACTATGCTCTTTTCGTAACCTTCTTCCCTCAGCTTGTTGCGGGTCCTATCGAAAGGCCGGAGAATCTTCTTCCTCAGCTCAAAAAGGAGCATAAGCTCACAAGAGACAACTTTGTAAACGGTGCGGCAATTATGCTTATCGGTTACTTCAAGAAAATTGCGGTTGCGGATATTATCGCGCCTTACGTTAACTCCGTATTCAACAATCCCGAAAAGGCTACGGGTCTTACGGTAATTGTTGCAAGCTGTCTTTTTGCAATGCAGATTTACTGCGACTTCTCGGGATACACCGACATTGCAATCGGCTGTGCAAGAATTATGGGCATCCGTCTTATGCAGAACTTCAACAGACCCTACAGTGCAAAATCCATCAAGGAATTCTGGGCAAGATGGCATATCAGCCTTTCCTCCTGGTTTAAGGATTACCTTTATATCCCGCTTGGCGGCAACAGAAGATCGAAGGTGCGCAATATGCTGAATATTATGATAGTATTCACTGTCAGCGGTCTCTGGCACGGTGCGAATATGACCTTTGTTATCTGGGGTGCGCTTCACGGCTTCTATCAGATTATCGGAAGACTTACTATAAAGGCAAGAAACGCTATGCTTTCAAAAATCGGGCTTTCAGAGGAAAGCATACTTGTCAAGGTTTGGAGAACATTCTTCACCTTTGTGCTTGTTACCTTTGCGTGGATATTCTTCCGTGCAAACAGCATTTCCGACCTCGGCGTGCTTCTCTCAAAGCTTGTAAATCTTGGCGGTATCGGCTCGCTCGAGTCGGTTATGGGACTCAGCCTTTCCTCCGCACTTATGATTGTGCTTGCTATCGCTCTGCTTATTCTTCTTGACAGAAAGATGAATCCCAAGGGAGACTACAATGCGGTGAACACGCAGGCGGTTTCCTTTAGCCTTAGTCAGGCGTTTACCGTTATATGGATTGTTATCTGTGCGTGGCTTATCCTTTACTCCAAGGGTACGCTCAGCACGTTCATCTATTTCCAGTTCTGATGAAAGGAGTACCGAAAAATGAAAAATGCACTTAAAGCAATACTGAAATACATAATCCCCTTTTCGGCAGTTCTCCTTTTGCCGGTAATACTTCTTGCGCTTATGTCCGCTATGATTCCCGCACAGTACGAAAACACCTTCCTTGCGGGACTTGCGCCCAAGTACGACAGACTTTATTCTGTTGAGGGCGAGAAAATCATAGTTGTCGGCGGAAGTAACGTGGCATTCGGTCTTGACAGTGAGAGACTTGAAAAATACACGGGCAAGCCCTGTGTGAACTTCGGTCTTTACGCAGACCTCGGAACAAAGGCTATGCTTGACCTTTCCCGCGATGCTGTAGGCAATGGCGACATAGTTATTATCTGTCCCGAAACAGACCCGCAGACCTATTCCCTTCACTTTGACGCAAGAAATATGTGGCAGGCATCCGAGGCTGATTACTCCATGATTTCAAAGCTTCCCTCGGACGACCTTATGAAGGTGCTTGCCTCCTTCCCCGAATACTACAAGAACAAGAAGACCTTTTTCGCCACAGGCACAACGCCCAATCCCGAAGGTGTTTACAGAGCGGATTCCTTCAACGCCCTCGGTGATATCTCCTACGAGAGAAAGTACAATACTATGCTTTCAATGGTTGACGAAAACAAGCTTGTAAGCCTTTCTCCCGAGCTTATTACCGATGAATTCGCACAGTACCTCAACGAGTACGCAAGGGATGCTGAAAAGAAGGGTGCAAAGGTTTACTTCAGCTTCCCTCCCATAAATGCGGGCGGACTTACAAAGGACACAACCGAGGACAGCATATACGGCTTCTATACAGCACTTTGCGAAAAGCTTGACTTTGAGATTATAAGCAATGTCAACGACTACATAATGGACGAGGAATACTTCTTCGATACAAACTACCACCTTAACGACACGGGCGTTGAATACAGAACCTCGCTTCTGGCAAAGGACCTTATGAGAGCGGGCGGTGACACAAGTGTAAATCTTTCCCTCTCCTTCCCTATGGCTCCCGTAAGACCTGCGGACTTCTTCGGCTTCAGCGTAAACGATGATACCACGGGCTACTTCGAATACAAGGAAGAGGAAATCTCAGGTGCCAAGGTTGCGGTGCTCGTAGGACTTACCGCAAAGGGTACAAGAGAAAAGCTTCTCACAATGCCCATATCCTACAACGGACTTCCCGTGGTTGCGATAGAGAAGGATGCATTCTCGAGCAGTGAGACTCTCGAGAGAATCTTTGTCAGCGACAACTCCAATCTCACCTCCTTCCGCGACGGTGCCTTTGACAACTGCAAGAAGCTTCGCAGTATCGAGCTTACCGTGCCTCCCACACAGCTCAAGGTTTCTCCCAATATATTCGGTGAGAGTGCGAAGGACGTTATGTTCTATGTAACAAAGGAGCTTTATCCCGACTACGCCTCCGACTATGAATGGGGCTCACACTTTGAAAGAATAACTCTTATGTAAAAGAGCAATTCCGAAAGGACTGAACTTATGCGAATAGTAGTTAAGGTCGGTACATCGACCCTTGCCCACGCGGGCGGCAGAATGAATATAAGAAGAATTGAAAAGCTTTGCAAGGTGCTTTCCGACCTTAAGAATGCAGGCAACGAAATCGTGCTTGTATCCTCCGGTGCCATCGGTATGGGTGTCGGCAAGCTTTCCCTCGGTGAAAAGCCGTCGGACATTCCCACAAAGCAGGCGGCGGCAGCTGTCGGTCAGTGCGAGCTTATGTACACCTACGACAAGCTTTTCACGGAATACAATCACACGGTAGCGCAGGTGCTTCTCGTAAAGAGCGATATTGACAACGAGCACAGAAGAAGCAACTTCCACAACACAATGTCAAGGCTTCTTGAGCTCGGTGCGCTTCCCATCATAAACGAAAACGATACCGTTTCCACGGAAGAAATCGTAATCGGCGACAACGATACTCTTTCCGCAATCGTTGCGGTAGAGACTAATGCTGACCTGCTTGTGCTTCTCTCGGACATTGACGGTCTTTACACGGCAGACCCCCACAAGAATGCCGACGCAAGGCTTATAGAGGAGGTAAGGGAAATCTCTCCCGAAATTCTCGCTCTTGCGGGCGGTGCGGGATCAAAGCTCGGTACGGGCGGTATGGAAACAAAGCTCCGTGCGGCACAGATGGCGACAGAGGCGGGCACGGATATGATTATCGCCAACGGTGAGAATCCCGATATCCTTTACAACATAGTTGACAATATCCCCTTCGGCACACGCTTTTACAGCTGTAAATAATGAGGTTTTACACATATGACAACACTTGAAATAATGCAGAATGCCAAAGAGGCTAAAAAGGCGGCAATTCTTCTGACAGAGGAAGCAAAGAACTATGCTCTTGAGGCTATGGCAAAGGCACTCCTTGAGGACACGGACGAAATTCTTCTTGCAAATGCTACTGATGTAGAAAACGCAAGAGGCAAAATCTCCGATGTTATGATAGACAGACTCAGCCTTACGCAAAACAGAATCAAGGCTATGGCAGATGGAATTCTTGCCGTTAAAAGACTTCCCGACCCCTGCACGAGAGTTCTTTCCGAATACATCCGTGAGGACGGTCTTGAAATACGCAAGAAGGCTGTTCCCATGGGCGTTGTGGCAATTATCTACGAATCCCGCCCGAATGTTACAAGCGATGCGGCGGCTCTGTGTCTGAAGTCGGGTAATGTGTGTATTCTCCGCGGAGGTAAAGAGGCTTACAACAGCTCAAAGGCTATTGTAAATGCTATGAGAAAGGGACTTTCATCCGTAGGACTTACTGAAAACCTTGTTTCCCTTGTTGACGACACCACAAGGCAGAGCGCAACAGAGCTTATGACCGGTGTAGGATATATCGACCTTCTCATCCCCAGAGGCGGTGCGGGCCTCATAAAGGCTTGTACCGAAAACGCCAAGGTGCCTTGTATTGAAACGGGCACGGGTATCTGCCACATTTACATTGACAAGGACGCGGACACCGAAAAGGCAATAAAGATTCTCTACAACGCCAAGACATCAAGACCCTCCGTGTGCAATGCCTGCGAGGTTTGTCTGGTACACGAGGAAATCGCTCCGGAAATTCTCCCGAAAATAAAAAAAGCCCTCACAGAGGACAGAGCCGAGCGAGGAGAAATCCCCGTGGAGCTTCGTCTTTGCGAGAAGGCATCCGCAATAATTGACGGAGCAAGTGCGGGAGAAAATGATTTTGATACCGAGTTCCTTGATTACATTCTTGCAGTTAAGGTAGTAAATGATGTAAACGAGGCTATAGACCACATCGGAGCACATTCCACGGGTCACAGCGAGGCAATTGTAACGGAAAACAGCGAAACGGCTGACATCTTCACACGAAGCATAGACAGCTCCTCGCTCTACATCAACGCCTCCACAAGATTTACAGACGGCGGTGAATTCGGTCTCGGATGTGAAATGGGTATCTCCACTCAGAGGCTTCACGCAAGAGGTCCGATGGGGCTTTGCGAGCTTACTACCTACAAGTATGTTATTGTCGGAAACGGACACACAAGATAAGAATGCACAATTCACAATGCACAATGCACAATTAAAAAGATAATGGGCGGGATTTTGTGGTCTCGTCCATTTTGTTTTAGATTATGTATTTTTTGCCGAGGTCGGGGACTATTACATCGCCACCATAGGATTCCTTTATTGCGCTTATGCAGCCTTCGGCGCTGTCGAGGGAGCAGTGGACGAGGAAGATTGCTTTTGTTCCGCTTTCCACCGCGGTTCTTGCGGCATCATATGCGCAGGAGTGACCGTTTGCGAATCGCTCGTGTACGGGAGAGCCTATGCCCATTGATACCTCGTGGACTACGGCATCACAGCCCTTGAAGAATTCGGCAATTTCAGGCTTGTATCTTGAGTCGCCGAGGATACCGAGGGTTTTGTCGCCTATTCTGAATTTATAGCAAAGAGCGGGGATGGAATGGTCTGCCTTCATGCATTCTACCTTAAGGTCGTCAACCTCAAAGGCTTCACCGCCGCAAAGCTCGTGTACCTCGGTGAATTTTATGTCCTTATAGTATTTATCAAAAAGGCACATTGATTCGGCACGCATTACCGTGTCGGCTATTTCGTCGGATATGCCGTAGATGTGGGTAAGTCCGCCGTTTTTCTGGGACTTATAGAAAAGAAAAAGAGGCATACCGAGTATATGGTCGTGGTGGCAATGGGTCACGAAAACGTGGTTTATTTCTGCGGGGCTTATGCCGATATCCGCAAGCTTGAGTGCCGACTTATATCCGAGGTCGACAAGATATTTACCGTCAACGACAAAGCAGGGAGCATCTCCGCCCACCTCATCGGGAATCCATTTTGATTTGCCGAGGAATACTATTTCCATTTGTTTTCTCCGTTAATATATAGAAATTATGTATCAATTATATACCCCAATCGGGGCTTTGTCAATACGTTTCGGTAAAGTCACGCATCAAATCTTAACCGCATCTTAACTCCTTCCGGTATTGACATAAACTTCACTTGAATGTTATAATATATTATTATAATGAGGTAATTATTTGTATCGGAAAGGGTGACACGAGGTGACGGCACAGAAAAGAGAGCTTCTTCTCGGAATAGATGTAGGTTCGACAACGGCGAAAATCGTTCTTCTTGAGGACGAAAAAATCATATACAGCAAATACGAACGACACTTTTCGCGAGTGCGTGAAAAATGTGCCGAGCTTCTCTCGGGCATCCGTGATATAATCGGCAATGACAGTGTAAGAGTCGCAATATCGGGCTCTGCGGGAATGGGACTTGCACAGTGTGCGGATATTCCCTTTGCTCAGGAGGTCTTTGTTGTCGGCGAGGTTATAAGAAAAAATGAGCCTGACACCTCAGTTGTAATAGAGCCCGGCGGTGAGGATGCCAAAATCATATTCTTCGACGGTGCTCCCGACGAGAGAATGAACGGCTCCTGCGCAGGCGGTACGGGTGCATTCATTGACCAGATGGCAACTCTTCTTTGTATGACAAACGACGAAATGGATGCGGCAAGCCTTGAGCACAAGAAGCTCTACCCCATCGCATCAAGATGCGGAGTTTTCGCAAAGACGGATATTCAGCCGCTTCTTAATCAGGGTGCAAGCAAGTCGGATGTTGCCGCAAGCATCTATCAGGCGGTTGTAAATCAGACGATAGGCGGTCTTGCTCAGGGCAGAAAAATAAGAGGCAAGGTAATGTTCCTCGGAGGACCTCTTTACTACTGCCGAGGACTTCGTGAAAGATTTACGGAAACACTTGGTCTTACGCCCGAAAACGCAATCTGTCCCGAATACGCAATATATGCGGTAGCACTCGGTACGGCTCTTTATGCGGGCAAAATCGGAAAGAGCACCGGACTTTCCGAGCTTATTTTCTCTATAGAAAATGCAAAATCCTACTCGGAAAGCAAGGACATTCTTCCCGCGCTTTTTGAAAGCGAGGACGAATACGCCGAATTCTCCGCAAGACACGCGAAGGCTGATGTTGCAAAGGCGGATATTTCGGATTACTGCGGAAAAGCCTTTCTCGGTATTGACTGCGGAAGCACCACCACAAAGCTTGTTCTTCTTTCGGAAGGCAATGAAATAATATACAGCTACTACGCCTCGAATATGGGAAATCCCGTGGAGGTTGTAAGGGGCGAGCTTGAGAAAATATACTCGCTCTGCGGCGAAAAAATAAAGATATGCGGAAGTGCGGTTACCGGCTACGGTGAGGAGCTTATAAAAAACGCCTTCGGCTGTGATGTCGGCATTGTTGAAACCATCGCACACTATACCGCCGCAAAGTATTTCTGCCCCGAGGTTGACTTTATTCTCGATATCGGCGGTCAGGACATCAAATGCTTCAAAATCAAGAATGGTGCCATTGACAGCATTATGCTCAACGAGGCTTGCTCCTCGGGCTGTGGCTCATTCCTTGAGACCTTTGCGAAATCAATGGGCTACCAAATAGCCGAATTTGCCTCAAAGGGCATTTACGGCAAGCACCCTGTTAACCTCGGCTCACGCTGCACGGTATTTATGAATTCAAGCGTAAAGCAGGCTCAGAAGGATGGTGCGGGCGTTGAGGATATTTCCGCAGGTCTTTCCGTGAGTGTTGTCAAAAATGCGATATATAAGGTTATCCGTGCGGCAAGTGCGGACGAGCTCGGACAGAATATTGTCGTTCAGGGCGGTACGTTCTATAATGATGCGGTGCTTCGTGCCTTTGAGCGTGAGCTTGGCAAAAATGTAATCAGACCTGCCATTGCGGGACTTATGGGCGCATACGGTGCGGCTCTTTACGCAAAGAGATTCGATGCATCATCAATCATCTCCCCCGAGGCACTCTCGCAGTTTTCGCACACATCGAAATCTGCGACCTGCAAGGGCTGTACAAACAACTGTCATCTGACGGTCAACACCTTCTCGGACGGCAGAAGGTTCATTTCGGGCAACAGATGTGAAAAGGGTCTGGGACTTGAAAAGTCCGATGTGGAAATTCCCAATCTCTACGAATTCAAGCGCAATTCTCTTCTTAAAATGCAGGGCGGAGAAGGCACAAGAGGAACAATCGGGCTTCCTCTCGCACTCGGAATGTATGAGCTTTTACCCTTGTGGTACGGCATTTTCAGCGAGCTCGGCTTTAAGGTTGTCGTTCCCGAAATGTCCACAAGAAGAACCTATGAGAAGGGACAGCTTTCCATTCCGTCTGATACGGTATGCTATCCCGCAAAGCTTATGCACGGTCATATCGCAAGGCTTCTTGAGGAAAAGTGCGATGCAATCTTCTATCCCTGTCTTTCCTACAACATAGACGAAAAGGCTTCGGACAACCATTACAACTGTCCCGTCGTAGCATACTATTCCGAGCTTTTAGAGGGCAATATAGAGGAGCTTCGCGATACTGTATTCCTCTACCCCTACCTTAACGTAAACAGCAGGAAGGAGCTCGCAAAGGGCATTTCCGACTATCTTTCAAAGAAGCTTTGCAAGGTAAGCCTCAAGGAAGCAAAAAAAGCCGTTGACAAGGGCTTTGCTCTTTATGACAGCTACATGGCGAGCGTAAGAGCAGAGGGTGAACGAGCACTCAGCTTTGCAAAGGAAAACGGCAAGCGGGTAATGATTCTTGCGGGACGCCCCTACCACATTGACTCGGAAATCTGCCACGGTATTGACGACCTTGCAAAGAGCCTCGGCTTTGTGGTTGTGAGTGAGGACAGTGTCTGTCATCTTGCAGAGCCTCCGAAGGTGCGTGTACTTAACCAATGGACATACCACGCAAGGCTTTACAGAGCGGCTATGGTGGCATCACAGAATGAAAACATCGAGCTTGTTCAGCTTGTTTCCTTCGGATGCGGTGTAGATGCGATTACCACAGACGAGGTAAGGGCAATTCTTGAAGAGCACGGCAAGCTTTACACACAGATTAAAATTGACGAAATAACCAATCTGGGTGCTGTAAAAATCAGACTTCGCAGTCTTATCGGCGCACTTGACGAAAAGGCTGAAAAATCAGAGGAAAAGGAGGCGCAGAAATCTTGACGGAAGGATTTGTTGAATTCACAGCCGAAATGAAGAAGGAGTACAAAATCCTTGTTCCCAATATGCTTCCGATGCATTTCAGGCTTATAATGCGTGTCCTTAAAAATTACGGCTACGACATGGAGCTTCTCGAATCGGAGGGCAAGCATCTTGCGGAAAAGGGACTCCGCTATGTACATAACGACACCTGCTATCCCGCAATTCTCGTTATCGGTCAGTTTCTGGATGCGATAGAAAGCGGAAAATACGATCCGCACAAGGTTGCGCTGATTCTTTTCCAGACGGGCGGAGGCTGCAGGGCATCAAACTATGTTTCGCTTCTTCGTAAGGCTCTCTCTAAGGCGGGCTACGGATATGTTCCCGTTATTGCATTCAGCTTCGGTGAGATTGAAAAGCATTCGGGCTGGAAGATTACCATTCCGATATATCTTGAAATTTTTCACGCACTTCTTTATGCCGACCTTCTTATGAATCTTCGCAATCAGTGTGAGGTTTACGAGGCAAGCAAGGGTGCTTCGGCACTTGTATGCGAAAAATGGGTGGCAAAGCTGACCTCGGGAGACAATCATCTGCGAATGCCCACCAAAAAGGAATCGGCAAGAACATACCGTGAAATTATCGACGACTTTGCAAAAATAGAGCTTAACCGCGGACAAAGGCTCAAGGTTGGTATAGTAGGAGAAATTTTTGTAAAATACTCCCCTCTCGGCAACAACAATCTTGCGGATTTCCTTGTGAAGAACGGTGCAGAGCCCGTAATTCCGGGATTTGTGGATTTCATTCTTTACTGTATCTACAATGTTGTGCTTGACAAAAAGCTGTACGGCTTCAAGTCCCTTGTGTATACGGTTTATGAAATCATATACAATGTCGTTCTCAAAAAGCAGAAGGCTATGATCGAGGCAATAAAGGAGGAGGGTACCTTCGATGCCCCCACTCCCTTTGATGTGACTCTTACCCTTGCAAAGGGCATAATAAGCTTCGGTGCGAAAATGGGCGAGGGATGGCTTCTCACCTCGGAAATGGTGGAGCTTTATCACAGCAATGCCAAGAATATCGTCTGCACACAGCCCTTCGGATGTCTTCCAAACCACATCTGCGGTAAGGGTATGATGAAGCCTCTCAAGGAAAAATATCCCGACATAAACATAGTCGCAATAGACTACGATGCGGGCGCAACGGCGGTAAATCAGGAAAACAGAATCCGTCTTATGCTGTCCAACGCAAGGCTTGCATTGGAATCGGAAGCCGAGGCCGAATCGGAATCCGAGGCGAAAAAAGAATCGGCTTCAGGCGAAGCCGAAAAAGCATCAGTATAAAACAACATCCCTGCCGACACGCAATCGACAGGGATTTTTCGTTGTATTCAATTAAAACTGAGCAATTGTAATTGTGAGCACAGAGAGAATCATGAGTGCCGCAAGAACCCAGCAGATTATTCTGACTGCTTTTTTGTTCATTTCCCTTTCCTCCTTTACCTTTGCTTCTTAAGTATTTTTGCCGACATGGGAGAAACGGTGATTTCCGCTTCCTCGGTACTGTCGGTATAAAGATTCGTGTATTTATCGGAAAGCTTTTCGCATACATCGCTTCTTCCGCAGTTTGCCATAACGACAATTTCGTCGTCACCGTCAAATCTTCTGAAGGAAACAAAGCCGTCCGAAGCCTTTAAAAACTCAAATGAGCCCTTTGCAAATACCCTTTCGCTTCTTCTGATTTGTCCGAGCTTTTTGTAAAATCCGAGAAGCTCTGCGTTTTCTCTTCCCCACGGGTAAGGCATACGGCAGAACGGGTCTCTGTAGCCCTCGGAGCCTGCCTCATCGGCGTAGAATACCGAAGGAGAGCCGAACAGCGTATACTGAAGTGTCGCTGCGGTGCAGAGCATTTTCACGCCCTTTGTCCGCTCATCCGCTGTCATTCTCTTTACGGAAAGCTCTGCGTTTGTGTAGCCATCTGGGTTTTCGCCTGCAAGCACCGTCAGAATTCTGTCCGTGTCATGAGTACCGAGGATGTTCATAAGAACATCACTGCACGCCTTAGGGTAGCTTGAGTAAAGCTCTGTTATTACGTTATAGAAAAATTCCGAGTCGCCGTTTTTGACAAGCTCGATTACCGCATTTTTCATAGGGTAATTCATAACGCTGTCAAGCTGACCGCCTCTGAAATATCTTCGTCTTTCGCCGTAGGCAACCTTATCTGCGGCGTTTTCCCATACCTCGCCTATGATAAGACCGTCCTTTTTTACGCCTCTGACAACGCCGTAGAGTCCGTCGAGAAATTCATCGGGAAGCTCGTCCGCAACGTCAAGGCGTATACCGCCTATGCCCATACCGAAGTATTTTTCAATTACGCCGTCTTTTCCGAGGAAGTAATTCTTGCACTCGGGGTTTCTCTGGTTGAGCTTTGGCAAAACCTCGATACCCCACCAGGACTTGTAGCTTCCGTCCTCCTCAAAGCTGTACCAGCTTCTAAAGGGGGAGTCGGCATTTCCGTATGCGCCACGGCTGTCATATCTTCCGTATCTGTTGAAATAAAGGCTGTCGTCCCCCGTGTGGTTGAAAACACCGTCGAGGACTATTTTTATGCCTCTTTCCTCCGCTTTTGAGATAAGCTCACGAAGAGCATCCTCGCCGCCGAACATTTCGTCAACCGTCATATAGTCTCCGGTGTCGTACTTATGGTTGGAGTACGCCTTGAAAATCGGGCTGAGATAAATACATCCCACACCGAGACCTTCAAGATAGTCAAGCTTTTCCGCAATGCCGTAGAGTGTACCGCCGAAGAACATATTGTTTTCCACAAATGCCCCCGGGTATTCGCCGTACTGTGGTATACCGTTTTCCCAATCGGGATTTATAACGGCGGTTTTTGATACGGGAACGCTTCTTGTACCCTTGAAGAATCTGTCCACAAAAATGTGGTACATAATATTGCCCTTGAACCACTCGGGAGTATCAAGGTCTCTTTCGTGGACAAGCAGGCGGAATCTTTGGTAGGGGTATTCCTCGCAAAGCTCGAAGTCTGCGTTGTTTATGCTTCTTGTGTAAAGCGTGAACGTGCCGAAATCAAGCTCGAAGTGGTAGTAGTAAAGGCCGTTTGAAAGCCCCATCGGCAAATCCGATACGGGAATTTCGGCGGAATATTCATCCGTCACAAGGTCGCCACGGTAATACAGCTTAAAGTAAGCGTTGTCACCGCCGTCACCTGCAATTGTGAATTTCACACCGCACAGTCCCGCTTCTCTCGGAAGCCTTACGGATAAAAAGAGCTTATCCGATTCCTTCGGCTCGGGGATTGCGCCAAGAGTTGAGAAATCGCAGTCCCCTGCCCTTTTTTCTATTGTTATTACGGGATTTTCCGAAGCAAGAGCACATTTCTGAGCCTTACCGAGGATTCCCATTCCGTATAATTTGTTTTTTACGCTGTTTTGCATTTTGCTTTATTATATTTTGCCGAGCTTCCAGATTCTCTGTGCGTACTCTTCAATGCTTCTGTCAGCGGCAAACTTGCCTGAGGAAGCGATGTTGATAAGGGACATTCTGTTCCACTCCTCGGGATTCTTGTAGATAGCAAGTGCCTTTTCGTGTGCCTGTCTGTAGGATTCGAAGTCCGCAAGGCACATATAGGGGTCTGCAACGCCGTGTCCCTGAAGGAGATAGGAGCTGATATCCCTGAAGCTTTCGCCCGCAAAGCCGATACCGAGAGCATCAACCGCACGGCGGAGTCTTTCGTTGCCCGTGTAGAACATTGTGGACTGATAGCCTGAGAGCCACATCTGCTCAACCTCACTGCAGGTAAGACCGAAGATAAACATATTTTCGTCGCCGGTTTCAGCAACCATTTCAACGTTTGCGCCGTCGTAGGTTCCGATTGTAAGAGCACCGTTCATCATCATCTTCATACAGCCCGTACCGCTTGCTTCCTTGCCCGCAAGGGAAATCTGCTCGGAAATTTCCGCAGAGGGAATAAGTGCCTCCGCAAGGCTTACATTGTAGTCCTCAAGGAACACAACTCTGAGCTTTTCACGGATTCTTGCGTCCTTCTCGATATCCTTTGAGAGCATACAGATGAGCTTTATGATGTTCTTTGCCATTGTATAGCCCGGAGCCGCCTTTGCACCGAAGATGAAGGTCTGAGGCTGAATGTCGAGATTGGGATTTTCACGAAGCTCGTTATACACGGAAACGATGTTGAGTGCATTGAGAAGCTGACGCTTGTATTCGTGAAGTCTCTTTACCTGAACGTCAAAGAGTGAATCGGGGTCAAGCTTTACGCCCGTCTTGTTGAAGAGGTAGTTAGAGAATGCAATCTTGTTGTTCTTCTTGATATCGCCAAGTCTTGCAAGAACAGCCTTATCGTCGGCAAACTTCTTGAAGTCCGCAAGAGTTTCGGGCTTCTTTCTGTAGTCCGTACCGATTGTTTCGTCAAGAAGGGATGCAAGTCCGGGGTTGGAGTAGCAGAGCCATCTTCTGTGGGCAATACCGTTTGTTACATTGGTGAATCTTTCAGGATACATTCTGTAGAAATCCTTGAATACGGTTTCCTTGAGAATGTCGGAATGAAGTGCGGATACGCCGTTTACGGTATGAGAGCCGATAACGGAGAGGTTCGCCATTCTTACCTGATTGTAGCCGATAATAGCCATATTGGAAATCCTGTTCCAGTTGCCGGGGAACATATTCCATGCGGCACGGCAGAATCTTTCGTTGATTTCCTTTATGATTGCGTGGATTCTGGGGAGCTTGAGTCTGAAGAGGTCCTCATTCCAGGTTTCAAGTGCCTCGGGCATAACCGTGTGGTTTGTATAGGAAACGGTGTTGATAACAGTGTTCCACGCCTTGTCCCAGTCGTAGTAGTATTCGTCTATGAGTATTCTCATAAGCTCGGGAATACAGAGTGCGGGATGGGTATCGTTTATGTGGATTGCAACCTTATCGGAGAAGTTTTCAAGTGTCTTGTAAACCGCCATATGGTCACGGACAATGCTCTGCACGGATGCGGAAACAAGGAAGTACTGCTGTGAAAGTCTGAGAAGCTTACCCTCGTTGTGATTGTCAGAAGGGTAAAGCACCTTGGAAATGATGTCCGCATTTGTGCTTTCCTTCATAGCATTATAATACTGACCCTGTGTAAAGAGTCCCATATTGAAGTTCTGGATATCTCTTGCCTTCCAGAGACGGAGTGTTGAAACAGCCTTGGATTCTGCACCGGAAATCATCATATCGTAGGGAACAGCTTCCATTTCCTCGGCATCCTCGTAGTAAACCTCGCATCTGCCGTTGTCCCACTTTTCCTTAACGTGACCGCCGAAGCGCACCTTGAAGGTTCTGTCGGTTCTCGGAACAAGCCATACCTCGCCGCCGGGAAGCCATACATCGGGAAGCTCAACCTGCATTCCGTCAACTATCTTCTGCTTGAAAAGACCGTATTCGTAGCAGATGGAAAAGCCCGTAGCGGGATAGTCAAGAGAGGAAAGCGAGTCCATAAAGCAAGCCGCAAGTCTTCCGAGACCGCCGTTACCGAGTCCGGGGTCGGGCTCCATTTCGTAAAGATCGGCAAGGTCAAAGCCGAGCTCTGCGAGAGCCTCCTTGTAGCTTCCGTCAATTCCGAGGTTGCAAAGGCTGTTTTTGAGGCTTCTTCCGAGAAGGAATTCCATGCACATATAGTACACTCTCTTGCCGCCCTTTTCGTTGACCTCATTCTTATAGTTCTTTCTCTTGTCTGTAAGAATGTCCTTAACGGAAAGTGCAACCGCCTTGTAAACCTGATCCTTTGTCGCTTCCTTTACGGAAGAGCCGAAGTATCTTGCAAGCTTTGTTTCGATAAGCTCCTTGATTTTGTTCTTTTCGGGGGAATAATTCATATAAATCTCCATTCATTTTTGATTTCCGTGTTTTAAAGATGACTATGCAAAAATGCAGTTCCCTTTCATCAATCAAAGACGGCAGAAAACAAAAATGTCAACTTACCGTCTTTTTAACAAAAATTCAATTAAAACACGTATAATAATATATTATATCATAAATTGCCGTACATTTCAAGATACTTTTGTGCCGAAATATCCCACGAAAAATCTGTTTTCATTGCCACTCTGACCAATTTCGACCACTTGGTATTATCTCTGTAAAGCTCAAGTGCGGCATAGAGTCTGTCAAGAAGCTCGTGGGCATTGTAGTTGGCAAATGTGAAGCCGTTGCCGTATGCCTTCTTGCCGTCCTCCCAGTAGGGCTTTATGGAGTCGTAAAGACCGCCTGTTTCACGGACTATCGGAATAGTGCCGTAACGGGATGCAATCATCTGTGCAAGTCCGCAGGGCTCGCTCTTGGAGGGCATAATAAACATATCTGCGGAGGCATAGATTCTCTTTGCAAGGTCTCTGTCATAGGTGATAAGCGCACGCACCTTGTCGGGGAATGCGTCCTCAAGCTCAAGGAAGAAGCCTTCGTATTCCTTGTCACCCGTACCGAGAACAACAAGCTGAACATCGTTGCCACCCACAAATTCGCCTATAATGCACTTAACAAGGTCAATACCCTTGTGTGATGCAAGACGGGTGATGATTGCATACATGGGAGCATCCGCTCTTTCGGGAAGACCGATTTCCTTCTGAAGTGCATTCTTGTTTGCGGTCTTCTTTGCAAGGCTTCTGTCCGTGAAGTTGTATGCTATTGTGGGGTCTGTCTTTGCGTTGTAAAGCTCGGTGTCGATACCGTTGAGAATACCGAAGAGCTTATATTCGTTTTCACGAAGGATATAATGCAGACCGTGGGAATAATCCTGAGTCTTTATTTCGTCCGCATATCTGGGACTTACTGTTGTAACCGCATCCGCACACTGGATTGCGCCCTTCATAAGATTTATGCAGTCGCCGTATTCCATTGTGTTTCTGTCGGTCTCGTCAAGGTCAAAAACGTCGCCAAGAATAGCGAAATCATATTTGCCCTGATATTCGATATTATGAATGGTAAACACGGTTTTCATACCGCAATATCCGGGAAGGGATGCGAATTTTCTCTTTGCGTAAATGACGGAAAGAGCCGCCTGCCAGTCGTGTGCGTGGAGAATGTCGGGGTAGAAATCAATCTGCGACATCATAATAAGCACAGCCTTGCAGAAGTACGCATATCTTTCGCCGTCATCGTAGTGACCGTAAAGAGGACCGCGCTTGAAGTAGAATTCGTTGTCAATAAAGTAGTAGGTCACACCGCCCACCTCAAGGGATTTCACGCCGCAGTAGAGATTTCTCCATGAAAGCGGCACGGTGAACGAGCAGACAAACTTCATTTCATTTTTATATTTATCGGAAATTTTATCATAAAGCGGCATTACCACTCTGATATCAGCCTCATCTCCCGCCATATCGGAAAGAGCCTTGGGGAGAGACCCGAGCACATCACCAAGACCGCCCGTTGCGGCAAAGGGAAGAGCTTCCGCTCCTACGAAAAGTATTTTTTTCATTATTTTGTTCCTTTCATACAGATTATATCTGCAACGCAGAATATTCAATCCTCATCAATATGTGCGGCACGCACCGCATATACAGTTTTTGTTCCGTCCGTAGCGGTTGTAATATATACATAACGGGATGCAAGGCACTTACAGTCGCTGACATAATGACGCTCGAAGCTTTCATATATCATAACATCCTGCGAAAGCTCCTTAAGCTTCCACCACTCTACCCGCTCTGCAAAATATTCACGGCACAATTCCTCTTCTTCGGCATCCTCCGCACTTATAGCAGAATATAAGCCATCCAGTTGTGCGGTCAATTCCGCAAGTGCCTTGTCATCACAGGATATAACGGCACAATAATTCGGTTCGTTTCCCGATATGGAGTAATCGTAATTTTCAATCACAGCCCCCTCGGGAAGCTCAAAGCCGAAAAACTGTCCAAAGCTGTTTCGGGGATTTGCATCCACCTCATCCTCACTTGGAACGACCCTCATTTCAAATTCGGATACCTCTTCATATTCGTAAACATCTTCAACGGTTCCATTCTGTCCTGCAATCATATTACCGCTCGCAAAGCCAATCAGCAAAGCCATCAAGCCTACAAAAACATTCATTGTATATCCTCCTTTTTTAATCTCCAAAAACAAGGAGTTTTAATTAAACGAAGATTATGCATTATGCATTCTTTTTAAACTCTTGCCCCTTTCTCAATAAAGAACGGCATCGACTCGTGTCCCGAATATACGGTTACCGCCACAAGGAACACCCCCAACAGCAGAAAATAAACCGCCGTCCTTTTTTGATTGTTATCCTTGTATTCTTTGGACGTAATAAACATAGTCGTTGCCAGACACACAAACATTATCGGCATCGAAACATCTGTCGAAAGAGCCTTAGTCAAGCCCAGAATCCCAAACGCAACCGTAAGCGCCGAGAAAAACAGCTTAAGATTTTTCATCCAATCACGTCCTTTCCTCTGATTAAAATTCAATCAAACGAAGATCGAGAAGCAATCCTCCGACCGCAAGCGGTCTTAATTATGCATTATGCATTATGCATTATGCATTCTTTTTTAAACTCTTGCCCCTTTCTCAATAAAGAACGGCATCGACTCGTGTCCCGAAAGATTTCTTCCGTCCTTGATAACTACATTCTTATCCGTAATTACACAGTTGAGATTGCAGTTTTCACCGATGTATGTGTCCTGAAGAAGAATACAGTTCTTGATAACAGTACCCTTGCCAACCTTTACGCCTCTGAAGAGGATTGAGTCGATTACCTCACCCTCAATTACACAGCCGTCGGCGATAAGGGAGTTGTTAACCACAGCGCCGTCCGTGTACTTTGTGGGAGCGGAGTTACGCACCTTTGTCATAACGGGTCTGTGCTTTATGCCGAAAAGACCTGCACGGACATTGGGGTCAAGAAGCTGCATACTCGTGGAGAAATAGCCCGCAAGGGAATGAACGTATGCATAGTAGCCGTCAAATTCGTAGCACTTAACCAGTCTCTTCTTTGCAAGAACCGTAAGAACATCAAGCGTGAAGGACTTGTAGCCGTGTGCAAGCGCCTCAAGAAGAAGTCCCTGAAGGGTTGTTCTCTTGATAACGTAGATGTTTGTGGAGATGGGATTGATTCCGATTGTGTTGGATGTGCTTACATATACATTGGATGCATAGCCCTCATCATCCGATTCGATAATGGTGTGCTTGCCCGCATCGTCGTCCGTGAGGAACATCTTCTTTGTTACTACGGTAAGATCCGCACCGCTTTCCTCGTGCTGCTTTATAACCTTTGAAAGGTTGATGTTGCAGATAATATCGCAGTCGGAAAGAACAACATAGTCCTCCGTGCAGCGGTTTATAAAGTTGTTTATACCAATCATTGCCTCAAGTCTTGTGGAATAGAGCTTGTTTGCAACATTGCTGTCATACGCCGTAATGAAGGGAGGAAGAATCTTGATACCGCCCGAGCGTCTTGCAAGGTCCCAGTCCTTACCGTTTCCGATGTGGTCGAGAAGGGACTGATAGTTATAGTGTGTTACGATACCAACCTTGTCTATTCCCGAGTTTACCATATTGGAAAGAGCAAAGTCAATAAGTCTGTATCTGCATCCGAAGGGTACGCTTGCCATTGTTCTCTTGCGTGTCATTTCGGAGATGTTTCTGTCATATACGTTTGAAAATATAAGTCCTACGACTGTCATTTTACTTCACCCTCTCTTTCATATTTCCGTTATCATTTCGTTGTCGCCGATAACGGTTCCCTCGGGGACAATGCACTTTTCGCCGATAACGGTAACGCCTGCGGCTTCGTCCTTGACCTTGCCGAGCTTTGCGTTCTTGCCGACCTTTGTGTAGCTGTCGATGATACAGTAATTTACAACCGCACCCTCTTCGATTTCAACGTCAGACATAATAACGGAATCCACGACAACTGCGCCCTTTGCAACCTTTACGCCCGATCCGAGAACGGAGTTTTTAACCTCACCGTAAACCTCACAGCCCTCTGTAAGAATGGAGTTGTCCACCTTTGCTTCCGCACCGAGGAACTGAGGCGGTCTGCTTTCCGTTCTTGAGTAGATTCTCCAGCCCTCGTCGGAAAGGTCGAAGGTGGCGTTCTTGCCCACAAGGTCCATATTGGCTTCCCAGAGGCTGGAAATCGTTCCGACGTCCTTCCAGTAGCCGGAGAATTCGTAAGCCATCATCCTTTCGCCGTTCTTCAGCATTTCGGGGATGATGTTCTTACCGAAGTCGTTGCAGGAATCGGGATTCTTGTTATCTGCTCTGAGGTAGTCGAAAAGCTTGTCCTTGGAGAAGATATAGATACCCATCGAAGCCTTTGTGCTGTCGGGCTCCTTGGGCTTTTCGGTAAACTTATAAATTGAGCCGTCCTCGTTTACGCTCATAATACCGAATCTTGATGCCTCCTCAAGCGGAACATCGAGAACCGCGATTGTGCAGGCGGCATTGTTTTCCTTGTGGTATTCGAGCATCTTCGAGTAGTCCATCTTATAAATGTGGTCACCCGAGAGAATAAGCACATAGTCGGGGTCGAACTTGTCGATAAATTCAAGATTCTGATAGATGGCATTGGCTGTACCCTTGTACCAGTCCGAACGCTCCTTGCCCTGATAAGGGGGAAGAATGGACGCACCGCCGAAATATCTGTCAAGATCCCAGGGAAGTCCGTTGCCGATGTATTCGTTAAGCACGAGAGGCTGATACTGTGTAAGCACGCCAACCGTGTCAATACCCGAGTTTATACAGTTTGAAAGGGGGAAGTCGATAATTCTGTACTTACCGCCGAACTGTACCGCAGGCTTTGCAACCTTTGAAGTGAGAGCGTAGAGTCTGCTGCCCTGACCGCCCGCAAGAAGCATAGCCACACATTCCTTTTTTCTGAACATTTAACATTACTCCTGTCTTATACCCGAAGGTATTTATTTTTATGTTTCACCCGTGCGGAAATCACCGCAGAGGGCTCAAGTGCTTTGTTTTAAAATGCAAAATACAATATATAATTCTATGAATTCCCACGAGGATTTATTCCGTACCGCAAGCCGAAACGAATATATCGGGATGTGTCCCTGCCATATACTCCGAAAGCCGTTCGAGGAAGCATTCGTCCGAGGAATCCGCCGTTCTTCGCATAATCCGAATTCCGTCTATTCCGTACCGTCTTATCCAGAAGTCCGCACAGGCAATGAGAAGCTGCGAGGTAAATTCATTCCCGACGCAAAGCCGTGCACCGTCCGACTCCTCAAGGAGAGCCGTTCCGTCAAAGCGGTAAGGTCCGTGCTCACATCTTGATATTTCCTCAAAGGGAAGCCGAAGGATTACACCGATTCCCGCGTTTCGGAGGTAGCCGACCATATCCGCAAAATCCTGCGGAGTGCCGAATCTTGAGGTCGGGGCGAAGAGACCGCTTGTAAAGCTTCCGAAATACGAGGTCTGCTCAAAATACTCGCAAATCGGGTCGATTTCGATGTGGGTATATCCGTTCTGCTTTATGAAGGGTGCAAGCATACACGCCGCCTCACGGTAGCTGTAGGGGTTGCCGTCCGATTTTTTGCTCCACAATTCAAGATTCACCTTATAAATTTTTGAGTCCGCACCGACCGCATACTTCCGCTTTTCGAAGGGGCTTTCATCGAAGGAAGCCTCGGGAAGCTCGTATATCTTGGAGGCGGTTTTCGGCGGAGTTTCCGTGTGGAGCGCGAATGGGTCTGCCTTGTAAACGCTTTGTCCGTTCCGTGTTATTTTATATTTGTAGCAATCGTATACACGGACATTTTCCGCGGTGACCTCCCATATTCCGAGGTCGTCCCGCTTCATCGGGATTCCATCCTCCCAGCCGCAGAAATCCGCACACAGTGAAACTCTGTCGGCATTCGGGGCGTACACCCGGAAGGTGTAGCTTCCGCTACCGTCCGAATGCTTTTTCGGGTGTGCTCCCAGATACTGATAAACGGGAATTCCGGGCGGAATGCCGAAAGAACCGTTAGTCTTTGGTGTCATAAAATTTCCTTTCAAGGGATAAATTTCAGCTTTCAAGGCAAAAATAACTTACCTTATACCTATTATACACTATTTTTAGTAAAATTTCAATAGTAAATTCAATTTTTTTAGTTAAATAATAGTTAATTTTGACAATTTATGCACAATATTTTGAAATCTTTAGTATTTTTGTTATCCGAAGGCATACTGTCTTTAATAAAACAACAACGACAGCCGAGCAAAATGCCCGACTGTCGGTTTATATTCTTTAAATTGAAATCAGATGGAAATGCTGTTTGCGAGTCTGTAGAGATCCTCGAATTCTGCGTGCTTTGCGTTTGCAAGCTCAACCATTCCCTCGTATACCTTGGGATCGAGCTTTGCGATATCCTCGGGCTTTGCCTTTCCCTTGTATACCTTATCGTACATAAGAGCCCATTCGATGTCTCTTGAAACTATCTTGCCTTCTCTTTCAACAACAACAAGGTTGGACTTGCCGTCGAGAAGAAGCTGAACTGCGTGCTCGCCCATCTTGCTTGCACTTACTCTGTCGCGAAGTGTGGGACGGCCGCCTCTCTGAACATGTGCGAGTCTTGCGAACTTTGTTTCAACCTCTGTTTCAGCCTGAATCTTCTTTGCGAGCGCTTCGCCGAAGCCGTCGGGCATACCCTCGGAAACGATAACGATGAAGTTGCGCTTGCCGTATGTCTTTGCGAGCTTAATCTTTTCGATAAGTGCATCCTCGTCAAAGGGAAGCTCCTTAACGGCACAGCCTGTTGCGCCTGTTGCGATTGCTGTGTTTACTGCGATATAGCCTGCATCTCTGCCCATAACCTCAACTACGTTGCAGCGTGCGTGGGATTCGCAGGTATCTCTGAGTCTGTCAACCATTTCAACAACCGTGTTCATAGCTGTATCAAAGCCAACGGTGTAGTCGGAGGAGGATACATCGTTGTCGATTGTACCTGTGATGCCTATGCAGGGAACTCCTCTTCTGGAAAGGTCCTGAGCACCTCTGAACGTGCCGTCGCCACCGATACATACGATACCGTCAAGGCCCTGCTCTGCAGCAACCTTGAGAGCCTTCTGCATGCCGGATTCTTCCTTGAACTCAAGGCATCTGTCCGTATAAAGGAATGTACCGCCCTCATTGATAACGTTGGAAACGTCGTGCGGTCCGAGAATCTGCATATCATTCTCGAGAAGTCCTCTGTAGCCACCCTTTATGCCAACAACCTCAACGCCGTTCTTGAGTGCTGTTCTTACAACGCTTCTTACCGCCGCATTCATACCGGGAGCGTCGCCGCCGGAGGTAAGCACGCCTATTCTTTTAAATATCTTCTTTTCCATTTTAGATTCCTTTCCGCATGGGATTTTCTATGCTGATATATATTGATATTTTTTTAACAATATTGAATAATGCTTATTCCTATATATTTTAATACATTTTCTTCCAAAATGCAAGTACTTATGTGGGAAAAAGGGAACATTATATTTAAACTTTGTGTGAACAATACCGAAATCACGGACGAATCCGCAAAAATTCCGAGGTTTACCTATATATTCGGGCACTCTGGCAGTACAAGCCATCCGCCAAAAATTACTCGCTTCGGCTTTGTTTTTGTATCGGAACGGCTTTTGTTCTGTTTTGCAGCAATAAACATTTGTTAGTCATATTAACCAAAAATAACACACCGCTTTTTGATATATTGTAACAATTTGCTATTTTCGACTTGACAAGTTAACTTTTTGGTGATAGAATAGAGTCGCGAGGTGCAAAAGCGACAGAATATTGCACCGATATCCGTTTTTCGATTTTCAAAAAATGCGGAATACACAGAAAGGATATTACCATGAAGGCCGCAAGAAGACAGATTATTGCAGAACTTATACAGTCGCAGCCCTTTATTTCCTTAAAGGAGCTTGAGGAAAGATTTCCCGATGTTACGGGCATGACGCTCCGCCGTGACATTGAATATTTTGAAAAGCAGGGCGAGCTTATAAAGGTGCGCGGTGGTGCGCGCTCCATGAAGTTCATAAACTCAACCTCCGACGACGGCTATGCCGAAAGAGAAAAGGAAAACTACAGCTCAAAGCTTGCCATAGCTTCAAAGGCACTTGAATTTATAGAAAAGGGGAAGTCCTACTTCTTTGACTCGGGTACTACGGTTATGCGACTTGCGGAAATGATTCCCGACGAGCATATGAACATCACCACTCCGGGCCCGAATATTGCTCTTGAGCTTGCAAAAAAGCAGCACCCGATTATAAATCTTGTCGGCGGTATCGTAAACCGTGAGAGTATCAGCGTTACGGGCAGTATGGCTATTGATTTTCTGTCGGATATAAACATTGACATTGCCTTTATCGGTCCCTCGGGATATTCGCAGAATAACGGCTTTTCATGCGGAAACTATGCGGAAAGCGAGCTTAAGAATTTTATTGTCAAGAAGGCAAAGACGGTTATTATGCTTATGGATACCTCAAAGCTTGACAAGAATCTTCCCTACACCTTCTGCCGTCTTGCGGATATAGATATTCTTATTACGGACAAGCCCATTCCCGTGGCGTTCCTTGATACAACCGCTTACCCCGAGCTTCGTGTGGTGGTCTGTGCGGAAAAGGAAAAGAGCACAAGGGATATGACCACAAGGCTTCTGACCCGCGAGGAGCTTGAGCTTCTTCGCTCAATTCAGGACGAATAAAGCGCATAAACAGAAAAAATTACGGTGTACCGACAGGGTGCACCGTTTTTCTTTTTACTACAATATATTTAATATTTAACAATTTGTTGTTTAATGAAGCAATTACTTGTGATATAATATATTCTGTATGATTATTTCACTTTTTACAAAGGGACACTAAAAATGATATACGGCAACACAATGGCATCTGTTTACGATGCACTCAACGACGGAATAGACACGGCGGGCTGGGCGGATTTTATATGCAAGGCTTTTGAAAAGTATTCCGACATCCCCGTTTCGAAAATATGCGAGATTGCCTGCGGTACGGGCAGTATGGCGATAGAAATGTCAAAGAGGGGCTACGACGTTACGGCTTCCGACATTTCCGCTGAAATGCTCACGGAGGCTGAATTCAAGTCAAGAAGCGCGGGGCTTGACATTCGCTTTGTCAGCTCGGATATGAGAAGCTTCTCGCTTTACAATAAAGCTGATGCGATTCTTTGTCTGCTTGACAGTATGAACTATCTCACAAAGCCTTCGGATTTTGCTCAGACGGTGAATTCCGTTTATCAGAATCTTGCGTTCGGCGGTCTTTTCATCTTTGATATAAACTCAAAAAAGAAGTTTGAGACCACCTACGGCGACAACGCCTACGTCATAGAAAACGAGGGAGTTCTTTGTGCGTGGCAGAATTTCTACAATCCCAAGAGCAAAATCTGCGATTTCTATCTTTCAATCTTCACGGAAAACGAGGACGGAAGCTACGAAAGAACGGACGAGCATCAGCGCGAGAGAATGTATACTCTGCGAAGCGTAAGAAAAGCTCTTTCCGAGGCGGGCTTTGAGATGTGCGGAGTATTCTCCGACTATGCTTTTTCCGAAGCGGACGAGGAAAAGGACGAACGACTTTACATAGTTGCCAAAAAAATATAACGAGGTACAAAATGAAACAGAACACAATCACAAGAGCAATGACAAGATGCGGAAACGCAAGAATACTTATAATCAACTCCAGGGAAATGGTGAACGATGCAATCGAGATTCATCACCTCTCCCCCACCTGTGCCGCGGCTCTCGGCAGAACACTTACTGCAGCATCCCTTATCGGCGTAATGCTCAAAAACAAGACTGACAGCGCAACTCTCACCTTTGACGGTGACGGTGTATGCGGCAAGCTTATCGCAACGGCAGACTACTACGGCAATGTAAAGGGCTGTGCGGAAAATCCCACGGCAGACCTTCCCGTAAATGCAAAGGGTAAGCTTGACGTTGCGGGGGCTGTAGGTCAGGGTAATATGTACATCATCCGTGACTGCGGTGAGGGTGAGCCTTATGTTGGTATGATTCCGATTGTTTCGGGAGAAATTGCGGAGGACATCACAGAATACTACGCAAAGAGTGAGCAGATTCCCACGGTTTGTGCTCTCGGTGTTCTTATCGGAACGGACTACAAGGCACTTGGTGCGGGCGGTGTTCTTATTCAGCTTCTCCCCGGTGCGGACGATGAGTTTATCGACAGACTCAGTGAGCGTGTACCGCTTCTTTCCAACGTATCCCATATGTTCAGCGGTGACAAGACCAACACCGAGCTTCTTGCGGAAATTATGGGTGACATTGAAATCGACATTTTCGACGAAATCGACTGCTCATATCATTGCGACTGCTCGCAGGAAAGAGTGGAAAAGGCACTTATCTCCCTCGGCAAGGCGGAGCTTGAGAGCATTATCAACGACGGCAAGCCCATTGATGTAGGCTGTCAGTTCTGCGGTAAGAGCTATAACTTCGATACGGAAGCGATGAAGGCTCTTTACGAAAAGGCGAAATAATCGGATAACCTTATAACGAGAGAAACACTTATGAAAAAATACACAGATTTCAACTACAACGACATAACACAGCAGTATGAGCTTTGCGACGAGCTTCTTCGGATAAACCGGGACAAGGAAGCGGCACTCGGAAGAAGGCTCCGTGTATGCGTTGAAACCTTCGGCTGTCAGCAGAACGAGGCGGACAGCGAAAGAATTCTCGGCTGGGCAATAAGATGCGGATATGAGAAATGCTCCTCCATTGAAGAAGCGGACCTTATCGTATACAACACCTGTGCGGTCCGTGAGCACGCAGAGCTTCGTGCCCTTTCAAAGACGGGTCAGCTCAAGCACTTAAAGGAAAAGAATCCGGAGCTTCTTATAGGTCTCTGGGGATGTATGGTTGCTCAGGAGCACAGAAAGAATACTATAAAGTTCAGCTATCCTTATGTTGACTTCGTTGCGGGCACGAATATGCTTCACAGATTCCCCGAAATTCTCTTTGATGTTGTGACAAACAAGAGAAGAAGATACTATGTTGACACAGAGGACTACTCGATTGTGGAGGGCAGTGCGGTAGAGCGTGACAGTAATTTCCGTGCGTGGGTTTCCGTAATGTACGGATGCAACAACTTCTGCACCTATTGTGTTGTTCCGTATGTAAGAGGCAGAGAAAGAAGCAGAAGCCCGAAGGCAATTCTTGACGAGGTACGTGAGCTTGCAGAGAAGGGCTACAAGGAAATCACCCTTCTCGGTCAGAATGTAAACTCCTACGGTAAGAGCCTCCCCGAGGATGAAAGAATTTCCTTTGCGGAATTACTTGAAAAGATATGCGAAATTCCCGGTGACTTTCTTGTGCGCTTTATGACAAGCCACCCGAAGGATGCCTCCGACGAGCTTATAGAGGTAATGGCGAGAAATCCAAAAATCGCACGGCACTTCCATCTGCCGATGCAGTCCGGAAGCAGTGAGGTTTTAAAGGCTATGAACCGTCACTACGACAGAGAAAGATATTTCGAGGTTGCAAGAAAGATAAAGGCGGCTATGCCCGACATCACGCTTACGACCGACATTATAGTAGGCTTCCCCGGCGAGACGGACGAGCAGTTTGAGGATACGATTTCCGCAATAAAGGAAGTGGAATTCGACTCGATATACGCCTTCATCTTCTCTCCGAGAAACGGCACTCCCGCCGCAGAAATGGACGACCCGATTACCAAGGAGGAAAAGAGTGCAAGATTCTCAAGGCTTCTTGAAATCGAGTCGGAGGTCAACGCAAATCTCGGAAAGAGACTTGTCGGAAGAGAGATGAGAATTCTCGTCGACAGCCATCCCGAAGAGGACGGCACAAGCACGGGCAGAAACTCGGGCAACAAGATAATCCGATTCAATACGGACAAGGATTACTACGGTGAATACATAAACGTAAGGGTAACCTCAAGCGAGGGCGCAAGCGTTTATGCTGAAATAATTTAAGCTTATACAAAAAACAGTAAAGAAAGAGGTACAGAAAAATGACAGAGCTTCAGATTATAGAACTCGCAAAGACACTCGGAAAAGAACTCAAGGCAAGCAAGAAGTTTGCCGAATACAAAGCGGCAAAGGAAGAATTCTTCGCCAACGACGAGCTCAAGACAAAGCTTTCCGAATTCAAGGTACAGAAGGACCTTCTCGACAAGCAGGCAGAGCTTACCAACGCAGACGAGCAGATTATAGACGCAATCGGAGCAAGAGCGGAAACTCTTTACCGCGAAATCAACGAGCACCCCGTATACCAGAGATTCCAGACAGCAGAGCAGGAATTCAACGTTCTCATCGGTGCCGTAAACTCCACAATCGGCTCCTTCCTTTCCGACACAGAAGCCTCCGCAACGGGCGGTTGCAGCGGACATTGCGAGAGCTGTAAGAGCAACTGTAAGCACTGACGGAGTCAGTGCGAATGCACAATTCACAATGCATAATGCATAATGCATAATCGTGGATGGAAGCTTCGCTTCCTTCAATTTAATTTGAATTGGTATTGTGTGCAATCAAAAATATTTCTAAAATTCAAACTAAAATAAATAAAATTCAAAAATGAAAATTTGCAACGCAAATTAACATTGATTATGCATTATGCATTATGCATTATGCATTCTCAGAAAGGACCTTCCCATGCCCTACACTCCCATGATGCTTCAATACTTTGAAGTCAAGGACCAATACAAGGATCATATTCTTTTCTACCGTCTCGGAGACTTTTATGAAATGTTCTTTGATGACGCCAAGACCGCTTCCCGTGAGCTGGAGCTTACTCTTACGGGGCGTGACTGCGGTATGGAGGAGCGTGCGCCTATGTGCGGTGTTCCTTATCACAGTGCGGAAGGATATATTGCGAAGCTTGTCAGCCGCGGGTATAAGGTTGCCATCTGCGAGCAGGTGGAGGATCCCGCGACGGCTAAGGGCATTGTAAAGCGCGATGTTGTAAGAATCATTACGCCCGGTACCGTTACCGAGGGAAGCCTTCTTCTTGACGGCAAAAACAACTACCTTTGTGCTATGTACATTGAGGGTAGTCGTGCGGGCTTTGCGGTAGCGGATATTTCCACGGCGGAGGTTTATGCAACAGACTTTTCACAGGGTGACATAATATCAAGGCTTATGGGAGAGCTTGCGGTTTATAACCCCAGTGAAATCATTACAAACATTGATGAGGAAAGCCTTGACGAGCTTGCGGACTACATAAGAGGCAGACTCGGTGCGTTCCTCGGTGCAAACGACAGCGAGAGATTCACAAAGGGACTTGATATTCTCACAAAGCAGTTTGGCGAGGATTACCTTTCACAGTACGGTATAGACCCCGAATCACCCGCACTTATTGCGCTTTCCGCACTTATTGATTACCTTACGGAAACACAGAAGCACGATGTTACAAGCATCAACAAGCTTACATATTACAACAACGAGCAGTTCCTTGCGATAGATGTAAACACAAGAAGAAACCTCGAGCTTTGCGAGGCTATGCGTACCCGCGAAAAGAGAGGCACACTTCTCTGGGTGCTTGACAAGACAAAGACTGCTATGGGCTCAAGACTTCTTCGTAAGTGGGTTGAGCAGCCCCTTGTTTCGGTAAATCTCATAAACACCCGTCAGGAGGCGGTAAAGGAGCTTTTCGGAAGCTTTATCGCAAAGGAGGAGCTTCAGCTTGAGCTTGCGGGAATCAACGATATCGAAAGACTTCTTACAAAGATAGTCTACGGCACGGCAAACGGCAGAGACCTTGTGGCTCTTATGACCACCTGCGAGCATCTTCCGAGAATCCGTGAGCTTCTTGCCACAATGACAAGCCCCGAGCTTTGCGAGCTTTATATGAATATCGACGAGCTTTCCGACATAAAGAACGAAATCCACGCCGCAATCTGCGACAATCCTCCCTTCTCCGTGCGTGAAGGAGGATTTATCCGTGAGGGTTACAGCGAGCAGGTGGATGAGCTTCGCAGCATTATGGGCGAGGGCAAGAGCTGGATTACCC
Organism: Clostridia bacterium; assembly: GCA_017560085.1. GTDB lineage: Bacteria > Bacillota > Clostridia > Oscillospirales > CAG-382 > SIG622. The sequence goes on along the minus strand of JAFYPA010000083.1, from coordinate 36,791 downwards.
AGATTGAAGCCGCCGAAAAGGAAGCTACGGGCATTAAGAATCTTAAAATCGGCTATAACCGTGTATTCGGTTACTATATAGAGGTCACAAAGTCCAATATCGATATGGTACCTCTTCGCTACATCAGAAAGCAGACTCTCACGGGATGCGAAAGATACATCACCGAGGAGCTCAAGGATATGGAATCCAAGGTGCTCGGTGCACAGGACAAGATTGTTGCACTTGAGTATGAGCTTTTCGTAAAGCTTTGCTCCTTTATTTCCGCAAATGTGGTAAGGCTTCAGAGAACGGCTTCGCTTCTTGCAAAGCTTGATGTTTACGTTTCCCTTGCGGATGTTGCAAGCAAGAACAACTATGTCTGCCCCGAGGTTGACTATTCTGACAAGCTTGAAATAAGAGGCGGCAGACACCCCATTGTCGAGAAGTATATGTCGGGAAATCAGATGTTTGTTCCCAACGACGCATATCTTGACGGCAACCGCAGAATTATGCTTATCACAGGTCCCAATATGGCTGGTAAGTCCACCTATATGAGACAGAATGCGCTTATCGTAATTATGGCACAGATAGGCTCGTTCGTTCCTTGCGAGAGCGCAAGAATCGGTATTGTGGACAAGGTATTCACAAGAGTGGGTGCCAGCGACGACCTTGCTTCGGGACAGTCCACCTTTATGCTTGAAATGAACGAGGTGGCATACATTCTCGCAAACGCAACAAAAAAGAGCTTCATTATATACGACGAAATCGGCAGAGGCACGTCCACCTATGACGGTATGAGCATTGCAAGAGCCATTGCCGAATACACAGCGGGCAAGAAAATCGGAGCAAAGACAATGTTCGCGACCCACTATCACGAGCTTACCGAGCTTTCCGAAACCTTCCCCTGCATAGTAAACTACTCCATCGCCGCAAAAAAGAGAGGCGACGAGCTTATATTCCTTCGCAAAATAGTGGAGGGTGCCGCAGACGACAGCTACGGTATCGAGGTAGCAAAGCTTGCGGGCGTACCGAATGAAGTAATAAAGAGAGCCAAGGAGGTCCTTGAAAGCCTTGAAAACGGCGTAGGCATTCCGCTCGGCAAGGGTGCAAAAAAGCAGACAGACGAGCCTACCCTCTCCTTTGACGATTTGGCAAAGGACAAGGTTTACAGCATAATAAAGCACACAGACCTCGACACAATGTCGCCGATTGAGGCACTTCAGAGGCTGTACGAGCTTAAGAAATACACGAACTGATATCAGTGAATAGTGAAGAGTGAATAGTGAAGAGACCGGAAAATCGAAGATTTTCCTTAAGAAATTCCTGCGGAATTTCGCTTTGATGTAGAAAGCTTCGCTTTCTTCGATTTGGATTTAAATTGTTTTATCCGAAATTCAACGCATTCACTTCAAAACCTTCACTCTTCAATTTTAAATCAAATGAAAATTTGCGAAGCAAATTAACCTAAACTATTCACTATTCACCATTCACTCTTCACTATATTTTCTCCGGAGGTGAAATCACTCTTTGGGTATAATCAACGTACTTGACAAGCATACGGCGAACCTTATTGCGGCGGGCGAGGTTGTCGAAAGGCCCTCAAGCGCCATAAAGGAGCTTATGGAAAACAGCGCCGATGCGGGTGCTACACAGATTACCGTTGAAATAAAAAACGGCGGAAGCAGTTATATAAGAGTAAGCGACAACGGATGCGGTATTGCCGCAGAGGATGTTCCTACCTGTATTCTGCGTCACGCAACAAGTAAAATAAAAACAAAGGACGACCTTGCGGCAATCAGCACACTGGGCTTCCGAGGCGAGGCTCTTGCGGCAATATCTGCCGTGACAAGGCTTCGCATAATGACAAAGCGAGCCTCGGACGAAACGGGTACTTATTTTGCCGCCGACTTCGGCGAGAAAAAGGAAATTAACGAAACGGGCTGTCCCGTAGGTACGACAATTATTGCGGAAAGCCTTTTCGAAAACGTACCCGCAAGAAGAAAATTTTTGCGTAAGGATGTTTCCGAATCCAAGGCGGTCGGTGCGGCGGTGGAAAAGTTCGCACTTTCCAAGCCTTATATCGCGGTAACCTTTATTTCCGACGGAGCGGTAAAGCTTAAAACCCCCGGTGACGGAAGCCTTAAGAACTGTATTTACGCCTCGCTCGGAAGAGAATTCACGGACAATATGCTTCCCGTAAGCTATGAGTTCGACGGTCTTTCCGTCTCGGGCTTTATAGGAAAGCCGCAGATTGCAAGACCTAACAGAAACCTTCAGAATTTCTTTATAAACGAAAGATATATAAAGTCAGGCACAATGACCGCAGGTCTTGAGGAGGGCTTCAAGAGCTTCTGCCCCATAGGCAAATTCCCCGCCTGCGTTCTGTTCCTTACAATCGACTTTGACAAGGTAGACATCAACATCCACCCCGCAAAGCTTGAGGTTAAATTCTCCGGCGAGCGTCAGGTGTTTGAAACAATAATGTACGCCGTGCGAAACGCGCTTTCCAGAGGCACGGAAAACATATCGCTTCCGAGACCTCAGCGCGACCTCGGTGAGTTCGGTACGGAGCCCTCACAGAGAAGCACCACCTTCAGCGAGGCTCTTTCAAAGCCGTCGGAGATGATTGCGGACAAGGGTATAATATCCGTTCCAAATCCCGAAAGCATTGAGAAATTCTTCGGCAAGGATTCGGGCAAGGAATTAAACTCCCGAAACTTTGACTACAGTCTCCCCGACTACGCAAAAGCTCCCGAGAACAAGGTGCAGACATCGGAGCCGGAAAAAGCTCCCGCGGAAATAACGCCCGAGAAGGTCGTAAATCCCATACAGAGTACGGAGCCCGAGCCTATCGAATTTGTGCGTGTTGACGATGAGACACTGAGAAAATTCGGATGCAAAATTCCCGAGGACAACAAAAGCACACAGCTCGTCTTTGATGCTCCCGAGGTAAAAGAGGAAGCCGATACAGAGGCAGAGACTTGCGAAAAAACAGAGGAAGTAAGCGTCACAAGGGAAAGCTCCCCCGCAGAAGCGCAAAAGGAGCTCACTCCCGACGATATTTCGCTTTTCCGGAGTATGCCGGGCAAGGCTAAAACCGAGCCTGATATTCCTTTCCGTGAGAGTACGGACGAGGATACCGCGGCAGAGCTTATGAGCCGTGTTGCCAACAGCATAACCGTCATAGGTGAGGCGTTCAATTCCTATATTATCGTTCAGCGTGACAATACTCTTTATATGATAGACAAGCACGCCGCACACGAAAGAATCATTTACGAATCCCTCAAGAAGGGCAAAAAGGAGGGCGGGACTCAGCTTCTTCTTATGCCTCTCACGGTGGATCTTGCCGCAGAGGAATCAATTGCCCTTGCGGAAAACGGAGATTACCTTGAAAACATCGGATATGTATTTGAGGAATTCGGAAGTAATTCCTATATTATACGAGGCGTTCCCGCGGAAATAGATATCGAAAGCGCATCGGAAACCTTCGTATACCTTGCGGGACAGATTGCAAGAGGCGGAGGCAAAGCTATAGGCGACATATTCGACAGAGCTCTTTACACGGCAGCCTGCAAGGCAGCGGTAAAGGCGGGCACGAAAACATCCAAGCTATCCTCTACTATGATAGCGGATATTCTCTTTTCGGATGAGGCTGTGCTGTACTGTCCTCACGGAAGACCGGTTCTTCTGGAGTTTACAAAATCAAAGCTTGACAAAATGTTCTCAAGAACTTAAATAACAGAACTTAAAAAGTAAAGGAAATCAGAAAATGTTTATTCTCAAAAAAACAAGCGGTAAAGCAAGAAGGGGCGAATTCACCACCCCCCACGGAAAGATTCAGACTCCCGTCTTTATGAACGTAGGCACATCCGCCGCAATCAAGGGCGGTGTTTCCACAATGGACCTTCGCGATATAAAGTGTCAGGTTGAGCTTTCCAACACTTACCATCTCCACATAAGACCCGGTGACGAGCTTATCCGTGACCTCGGCGGTCTTCACAAGTTCTTCAACTGGGACGGTCCCATACTTACGGACAGCGGAGGATTTCAGGTATTTTCCCTTGCGGCAATAAGAAAGATTACCGAGGAGGGCGTAACCTTCCAGTCCCATATGGACGGCAAGAGAATCTTTATGGGTCCCCGTGAAAGTATGCGTATTCAGGCAAATCTCGGCTCTGATATTGCAATGGCATTTGACGAATGCATAAAGAATCCCGCCGAATACAGATACACAAAGGCATCCTGCGAGAGAACAACAAGATGGCTCAAGATATGCAAGGAAGAGGTAGAAAAGAACCGTATGGAGGAAAATGCGGTAAATCCGGGTCAGGTGCTCTTCGGTATCAATCAGGGTGCTACCTTTGACGACCTTCGTATAAACCATATGAAGGAAATCGCAGAGCTTGACCTTGCGGGATATGCCATAGGCGGTCTTGCAGTTGGTGAGCCTGCTGAGGTTATGTACCACATCATAGAGCAGGTTGAGCCCTTCGCTCCCAAGGACAAGCCCAGATACCTTATGGGCGTTGGTACTCCCGTAAATATTCTTGAGGCTGTCAACAGAGGTATTGACTTCTTTGACTGCGTAATGCCCTCAAGAAACGCAAGACACGGCAATCTTTTCACTTGGCGCGGTCATATGAACCTTAACAACAACAAGTACGAAAAGGATCCCCGTCCGCTGGACCCCGACTGTCAGTGTCCCGTGTGCCGTAACTACTCAAGAGCATATATAAGACACCTCTTCAAGGCTCGTGAGACTCTTGCAATGCGTCTTTGCGTAATGCACAACCTTTACTTCTACAACGAGCTTATGGAAGAAATCCGCAAGGCTCTTGACCAGGACAGATGGGAAAGCTTCTACAACGAGTATGTTGAAAAGCTCGGACTCCGTGTGGATGACTGATAAGTCGCCCTTCTGTTGAATAGGCACGGAATAATTTGTAAATATTTTCCCTTTTACCCTTTTTGATGTTGCAAATAATATCGGAATGTGGTATAATACACATTGTTATTCAAAATATTTAATTTCGGAGGAAAAGAAAATGAATACTTATACACTTACAGCTGCAGGTACAGGCGGAAGTATGCTTATGCCCATTATTATGATCGGCGTTATGGTTCTTATGTTCGTATGGATGAGCCGTTCCCAGAAGAAGAAGGACAGAGCAGATGCTGAAATGAGAAACAACCTCGCTATCGGCGATGAAATCATCACAATCGGCGGTATTATGGGTAAGGTTGTAAACAAGAGAGAGGACACTGTTGTCATCGAAACAAGCTCTGACAGAACAAAGATCAAGTTCCACGTAACAGCAATCAGAAGCGTTGAAAAGAAGGCAAGCGAGAGTGCTGAAAGCAAGCCCGCTACATTCAAGGTTAAGAAGTAATAAAAGCAAAAATGAAGGCCGTATCCGTATGGATGCGGCTTTTTTTCGCGGTCTGTCATATTTTTCCTTTTTCTTCCGTAAAATAAAGTAAAGAAAAGCTTACGAAAGGAAAAAGCCATGACAAAAAGCACGACCAACGAAACAAAGCAAAAAAAGGGCGCTTCCGCTCCCCTTTCTGTTATCCGCGGAGCACTTGCGGGTACAGCCGTCCTTGTGGCACTTATTTTTATTATTCCGATGATTCTTATGAAAAGCAGCACCCCCGAAAAATACATCACCCTTGCCTGTGCGGTGACGGTATCGCTGACAGCTCTTGCGGTCTCCGCATTTGCGGGAGTCGGAAGCACAAGGCATTATGCCCTGACGGCGATTGCGAGCTCCTTTGCGATGATTATGCTTCTTATCCTTGTTCATCTTGCGCTTCGCACAAAGGGTGAGGAGGTAAATTACATCTTTGCGGGGACGGTATTTGCTCTTACGCTTGTATTCTCCTTTATCGGTGCAAGGCTGAGTGCGGGAAGAGGCGGAAAAGGCAAGAGCTCCTCAAGGTCAAGAAGAAAGCAAGCAAGAAAATAAGACTGAAAAATGCGATGCCTCCGATATGGAAGCACCGCATTATTATTTTATTCTGTTTAAATATCAAATTCGAATTCCTTCGGAGGAAGCTCCTTGGCGTAAACCTCTGTGTAGGACATTCCGTCTCTTGTGCTCTCGCATTTCATAAGACTCACGCGCTTTACCGTGAGCTTTTCAAAGAAGTCCGCCTTCGGGATACTGTCTCTGGCTATTATCGTATCTCTTGAAACCGTAAGATGGGGCTTGAAGTCGTTCTTTTCCTTCATTACGCCTCGTCTTACAAGGCTTCTGTAAAGTATCTTCTGAAGCCTTACAAGCTCGGGAGACTTTTCAATGCCGCACCAGTAAACCTCACCGCCCGAGCGCTTGAAGCGACCGCCCTCGGAAAGGGTAATGTCAAACTGCTCCGAATCAATGGCGTCCATCGTTTCCACCACTGCACCTATCTGTGTTGTTTCGCCGACATACACGAGGGAAAGATGGATGTTGTCCTTCTTGGTGTATACGCCACCCTCACACGCCTCGGTGAGGTTGCGCATATGGTTATGTAATTTAATTTTCGTATCGTCGTCGAAATTGATTGAAATCAAAAGCTTCATAAAAACCTGCCGTTATCTGTTCTTGTTTGCGTGTGAACAAAAATATACCTTTTGTATGCCGTTCACCTTTTGCATACAAATGCTTTTAAGACGCGAGGAAAAAACCACCGCTTTTACCATAATATGATACCACAAGATTATGTATTTCGTATGCAAATAAACTGAACATTTAACAAACGACTGTAAATATATTTTTTGTTTTAAATGACTAAATAATTACCAACATGCACCATTTCGGCAGAATGTGAAAATTATGTGAAAAAATCTCGCAAAACGCTAAAAATTACAAAATTTCGTCCATTTATGACAACAGCATCAAAACGCAAGCGTAAAAGCCTGTCGTAATGATGCTGTTTTTTGTGATTTATATGAAATTTAGTACAAAAGGGACTACGGTGTTAATTATTGCATTTTATAACATTTTTCAACATTTTATTGCACATTGCACATTTTTTCAGGAGCTGAAATTTATATTCCCTCGGTAATTGCACCACGGCAGTGAAGAATCCATTTTGCTCTGTCAAGAGGGTCTACTCCGCGGCGCTTGCAGGTCTTCATAAAGCCGTCGGGACATTCTCTGTAAAAGCCGAAGGCGGAATGAATCATACCCTTGCCGCCCGTAAGTGAGGCAAGTCTTGTGGGGTAGTCCATACTGTCCGCAACGGGGAGAAAGGCTTCTATTGTGGTCTTGCCGTTTTTGATTACGGGGGTGTCGAATTCGCCTCGCATCATAACTATATCACCCGTGATTTTACCCATATATTCCTCGGGGGCGCCGATTCTTACCTTAAGATAAGGCTCGAGAAGTCTTGAACGGGAGTTGGTAAGCCCACGCAGGAATGCAACGGGAGTTGCCACGAAGAAATCCAGCGGATGGGTATGTATCGTATGATGCTCACCGCCGATAAGAGTACATTTGAAGTCGGTGACCTCCCAGCCGTAGATTCCCTGCTCTATGCTTGTAAAAAAGGACTGCTTTATGTGGGACTGATATCTGTAGAAAAGCTGATTGTTGGGTACGTTGCCCATATCAAAGCTTACACCGCTTCCACGCTTTGTCGGCTCAAGAAGAAGCTGTACGACCGCCCAGCAGGGCTTGGGCATAGTATACGCCTCAAATCCCTCGGCACGCATACCCGGTGTTTCCTTGTATATTACGCTCGGAGGAGTAAATGTCACCTTAAGACCGTAGCGCTCAAGAAGGAGATTTGCTATGATTTCAAGCTGAATTTTTCCCGTGATGCTGATAACAACCTCACGCTCGCTCTTTTCCCATCTGTAGTTGATGTACGGCTCTTCACGGGAAAGCTCGGCAAGAGCAGATGCAAGTGCCGTAAGCTTTGTTTCATCCTCGGGAATTACCGAAACCTGAAGGAAGGGGTTTACAAGGTCAAGCCTTCGCTCTGCCGTAATTTCGCCTATATAGTCGCCGACCTTCGCCTTTGAAAGACCGCAGAGAACGGCGATATCGCCCTTTTCAACAGTACCCGTATCGAAGAATTTGCCTCCGACCTTCTTTCGTATCTGTGCGATTTTTTCGCTTCGTTCTTCCCTCTCCTCGCCGTCATTTGAAGGTGCATCGTCCTTCGGGGATTTTAGCACCACCGTATCCCTTGCGTTAAGACTTCCGCCGAACATTCTGACGTGGGAAAGAACACCGAAGGTTTTGTCGTGCTCGATTTTATAAATAACGCCCGAGAGCTTGTCCGTGCCGATTTTCGTGCTGTCGGGAAGATTTTTTACGACCGCATCAAGAAGCTCACCGATGCCTATGCCGTACATTGCGCTTCCGCAGACAACGGGGTAAACCTCGCCTTTGGCACACTCGTTTGAAAGCACGCTCTGAAGCTCAATGTCGGATATTTCTTCGTCGGAAAGATATTTTTCCATTATGCTGTCGTTGTATTCCGCAAGGACCTCGGAAGCTTCGGTGCGGAAATCCTCGTTTGGTGCAACACTACACCCCTTCGATTCCTCTCCCACGGGGACATTAAGACACACAAATCTCTTGCCGAATGCCTCGGAAAGCTCGTTTACTACTCTTTTGAAGCTGCTGCCCGCTCTGTCAATCTTGTTTACAAAAAACACGCAGGGAAGCTTGTTATGTATGATGGTCTGCATAATGTTTTCCGTGTGGGATTGAAGTCCTTCAACGGCTGAAACCACAATCAGTGCCGCATCAAGGGACATAATGCTTCTCTCCGCCTCCCCCGCAAAATCAACGTGTCCGGGGGTGTCGATTATGTTCACGGTAAAATCGCCGTACTGAATATCCGCTCCCGAGGAGAAAACGGAAATTCCTCTTTTCTTTTCGATTTCACTGCTATCCGTGACGGTATTTCCGCTGTCAACGCTGCCGGGGCTTCTTGTCTTTCCGCAGAAGTACAGAAGGTTTTCCGTAACGGTGGTTTTGCCTGCGTCAACATGGGCGAGTATGCCTAAGTTTATTATTTTCTTTTTATCGCTCATTTTGCTACCTCCGAATATTCGGACATTCTTTTTTCGTGTGTTTTCTTAAACTTCAGCGGCGTTACACCGAACTGCTTTTTGAATATGGCTATGAAGTTTGAATAATCTCGGAATCCGCATTCCTCGCAGACCTCACCGACGGATTTACAGCTCGGTAAAAGCTCCGCCGCCCTTGCGAGTCTTCTGCTTTTTATATAGCCCGACGGTGTGGTTTTAAGCACCTCAAGAAAACGCCTCTCAAGGGTATTTACACTGATGTGGGCATATTTCGCAACATCCGCAACGGTAAAAACACTTCCGAGGTTTTCGCCTATGAATTCAATCGCAGAGGAAATATCCTCGGGCACGGAATCGGAAGGTCCGTCAAGGCTTCCGTCTGCGTTTTCGAGGATGCACAGAATCCGCATAAAGTCCGCGAGCCTCTGCTTTTCCGAGTGTTCACCGTGAATTATTGCCTTGCAGATTTCAAGCACCTTGAGCTTCTGCTTTTCGGAAAGGCGGATGAGATTGTTTTCACCGAGGGGTCTTTCAAAGAATAGCGGAAGAACAGACTCGTTTCCGTGCGACTCAAAGAGAATCCACAGATGCTCGTGGCTCTCGTTGCTGTGGTATATGCAATGATGATATTCGCAGGGACGGGTAATAATAACGCTTCCCGATTTTATGGGGTAAATCTTATTCTCCACCATAAAGGAAACGTCCCCCGTGAGATTTATATAAATCTCGCACTCGCCGTGAATATGATCCTCGTGAGTGTTTGTCGGATCATCAGGCAAAATATCAACGTATTTTATCTGAAGCTTAAAGGGAGCAAGTCCCCCATACTCAACAACGCGTCCTTCTACCAATAGGAGCCCTCCTCCCAAATAAATTTGCATTTTCCGAAAATCTTCGATTTTTGATGATTATACCACGTTTTCAGGTGAAAAATCAATGGAAATATATAATTTTTTGTAATATAATTGTTACAACGATATTTTATTCGGGAAAAGGTTCCGAAAACGGAGGAAAACAATATGATTCGTAATTTCACAAATACCGAATCCGACAGAAAATATTCCGCAATGATAAGCAATCCCGCACTTATTCCGCTATCCTTTACATACGGCGGTAAAAGATATGAGGGCTTTGGCGGTGAGGATTTTACATATGCAAGCAAGAAGACGGAGGAAAAGGACGGTATTATATGCACAAGCCTTGAGCTTCTTCTCAAAGGCACATTAAAAATCACGCTTACTCTCAACCACTACCCTTCTCACGGTGCGACGGATATCACTATGGAGGCGGAAAATATCTCGGACGGAAGCTCGGAAATTATCGAGGATATATGCTTCTCGCTGAAGCTTGGCGGTGAACAGCCCATTCTCAAGGGTATACTCGGTGACCACGAAAACTTCTATAAGCCTTATGAATACGACCTTACAACGGAATCCGTAAATTTCACATCTGACAGCGGAAGAGCGACTCACGTTTATTTTCCCTATTTCAATTTTGAAAACTCAAATGGAGGATACCTTCTCGCGATAGGCTGGGCAGGTACGTGGACTGCGGATTTTGTGTACGAGAACGGCGTTACCGAATACAGAGCGAAGTCCGTAAACAATCTTTGCACATATCTTAAGGCGGGCGAAAAAATCCGTACCGCAAGATTTGCGTTTATAGAGTACTGTAGCGAAAACAAAATCTATGCGACAAACATATGGAGAAGCTGGTATGTAAGCTATATTCTCCCCAAGGCGGACGCGGAGGGAAATCCGATGAAGCCCTTCTCCACCTGCTGTCTCGATTCGGACACGGGACTTCCACGATCCGACGGAAGCATTTCCGAGCGTTATTTCACCTGGAGACCCTCGCTTGAAAAGATGATTGCGGAGGATGCAAAGGTGGACTTTCGCTGGTTCGATGCGGGATGGTACATTACCCCCGACAAAAAGAGCTGTATCCCCCGAGGCGGTGATCGTGACTGGTGGGGTACTGTCGGCACATGGGAGCTTGATCCCAACAAGTGGCCGAATGATACCTTCCTTGAGTCCACGGATTTTGCAAGGGCAAACGGTATGAAAACTCTTGTATGGTTTGAGCCCGAGAGAGTTACGGACGTCGAAAATCTTGCAAGGAACTTCGGCTACAATACGGACTGGGCAATCTCCATGGAAGAGACAAACGTAATTTCAAATAACATCGGCAACCCAGATTGCTTCGACTGGATAACCGACCGAATCTGCAATATGCTTCGCCACAACAAGGTTGAAATGTACCGTGAGGACAACAACGGTGACCCCGCAAGGCTCTGGGGACATATGGACAAAAAAGAGGGCGACGGCAGAAGCGGTATTACCGAATGCAAATTCATAGATGCCCACTACAGAATGTGGGATAAATTCATAGAATGCACCCTCGGTCACGGCGGATGCGGCTTTGTGGACTCCTGTGCTTCGGGCGGTGGCAGAAACGACCTTGAATCAATGAGAAGAGGCATTCCCCTTCTGCGAAGTGACCACGACAGAATGTCAACGGGTATACGCCTTTCACAGACATCCTCCTTCAACAAGTGGATTCCCTTCTGCGGTGCAAACACAAAGGCAAAGAAGTACGAGCTTGATGCCACGGGCGACAGCGATACTTATATCTGGCGTGCATCCTATCTTGCCGCACTTAATGTGGACTCACAGTTTGTGCAGGATCCGGATCAGGATTTCGGGGTTCTTCGTGAAGGACTCCGCGAGTGGAAGGAAATAAACGGATACCTTCTAAAGGAGTTTTACACCTTCACGCCGTGGCATCACGAGGACGACCTTGATGGCTTCACCGCATACAGCTATTTTGACAGCGAGGCGGAAAAGGGTGTTCTATTTGTATTCCGTCAGGAAAACTGCGAGGAATCGGAAATAGCTCTCAATTTCGGCTACACAAACGGCAGAGAGCTTGTGCTTTGCGACAAGGACACAGACGAAAAGTTTGAAACCGCAGGATGCAGGCTTACCTTGAATCTTCCCGCAAAGAGAACGGCAAAGCTTTACTACTACACACTTAAATAAGGAGCAGAAAAATGATAAGAAACTACAGAAATCCCGCCTCGGACATGGCTTACCTTGAAATGCTTCAATGCCCCCAAAGGATTCCATTCACATTCACATACGACGGCAAGGAATATATCGGCTTCGGTGAGGATTTTACTCTTACGGACAAGGCCTCCGAAAGAAAGGGCGACACGGAAACCGCGGTTCTTACCTTTGATTTTAAAAGCACGCTCACCTTCAAGGTAACGCTGAAGCACTACTATACCCACGGCGTAACGGAATGGGTTGCACGAATCAGAAACACATCGGGTACAAAATGCGGAATAATAGAAAAGCTCGGCACAAAGATGGTATTTACCACGGATTCCCCCATTCTCAAGGGCATTCTCGGTGACCACGTCAACTACTACCGTCCCTATTCCACAGACCTCAAAAGCGAAAATGTAAGCTTTGACTGTAACACGGGCAGAGCAACGCACGAATTCTTTCCCTATTTCAATTTAGAGCACGAAAAGGGCGGAACAATGCTTGCACTCGGATGGTCGGGTACTTGGAAGGCTTCCTTTACATATGAGGACGGAAAGGTTATTTATGAAGGATGCTCACCGAGAAATCTTAAGACATATCTCAATCCGAACGAGGAAATAAGAACGGCTCTTTACTCGATTGCGGATTACACGGTACGAAATGAGGACTACGCCACAAACTACTGGAGAAGCCATTATATCACAAACATTCTTCCGCCCTTTGACGGCAACGGCACTCCGATGAAGCCATTCTCAACCTGCTGTCTTGCATTCGATACGGGATATCCCAATTCCGACGGAAGCATTTCCGAAAGATACAGCACGTGGAAGCCGTCGCTTGAAAAGATGATGGCTGAGGATATAAAGGTCGACTTCCGCTGGGTGGATGCGGGATGGTATGTCGCTCCCGACAAGACAAGTCCCATCCCCTTCCAAAAAGGACACGACTGGCGTGATACTCTCGGCACCTGGGAATTTGACTATGAAAAATGGCCCGATGACACCTTCCGTGAATCGGTGGAATTTGCAAGGGACAACGGAATGAGAACTCTTTTGTGGTTTGCCACGGAAAAGGTATGTATGCCCGAGGAGCTTGAGAAAAATTACGGCTACAGAAAGGAATGGGCATTTGCTCCCACAAATCTCAATGACAACACCTTCACAAGCAATCTCGGAGACCCCGAATGCTACAGATGGACAGAGGACAGAATCATATCCGTGCTGGAAAAGACAAAGGTGGATATGCTCCGTGAGGACAACGGCTCAAGATGTGAATACTGGACAACGGGCGATAATCTTCAGGGCGAAAACCGTGACGGCTACACGGAAATCACCTGTCTTGACGGTCACTACCGTCTGTGGGACAAGGCAATAGAGGCAACCAAGAGCACCGGCGGATGTGCCTTTGTGGACTCCTGCTGTGGCGGTGGCGGTCGAAACGACCTTGAATCAATGCACGTCGGAGTACCGCTTCTGCGTTCCGACCACGACAGAACATCCACGGGCATCCGTCTTTCGCAGACCTCGTCCTTCAATAAATGGATTCCCTTCTGTGGTGCCTGCACAAGAGAGAAGCTCGGCGAGCTTTCGGGCAAGGGTAACAGCGATATGTACATATGGCGTGCGTCCTATCTCCCATCTCTCAATGTTGACACACAGCTTGTTTACGACCCGACACAGAATTTCGATATTCTGAGAGCAGGCATCAAGGAATGGAAGGAGATAAACGGATATCTTCTGAAGGAATTTTACACACTTACGCCGTGGCATCACGAAAACGACCTTGAGGGCTTCACGGCATACACATATTTCGATGCGGAAGCGGAAAATGGCATTCTCTTCGTATTCCGTCAGGAGGAATGCGAGGACAGCGATATAGCCCTTGATTTTGCCTTCTCCGAAGGAAAAGAGCTTGTTCTTTGCGACAAGGACACAACGGAAGAATACGAGACGGAAAACGGCAGAATCACGCTCACGCTCCCCGAAAAGAGATGTGCGAAGCTGTATTTCTACAATCTGAAATAATCTGAAATAATCTGAAATAATCGAAAGGAATCAAAAATGCATTACCTACTCATTCTCGGTGCGGATGCACTTCTTGCACTCTGCTTTGTGTTTCAGAAAAAATATCAGAGCATAGCGGGAACAAGTGCCCGTGCGACTCTTACCTTCAATGCCTTTGCGGGACTTGCCACGCTTGTAATCTTTTCCGTACTGACTCTTTGCGGTGTGTATGAGCTGCAATTTTCCGTCTTTTCCGCAATAATGGCGGTGCTTGCGACAGGCATATGTCTTTCCTATATGGTAATCGGCTTCAAGCTTCTTCGTGCGGGGAATATGCCGCTTTACACGATGTTTCTTATGACGGGCGGAATGCTTGTGCCTTATCTTTTCGGGCTTGCCTTTCTTGATGAGGCGTTCTCGCTTCTTCGACTTCTTGGTATTGTGCTTATCGTTGCGGCGGTCATTATTTCCAACACGGGCGCGATAAAGCCCACAAGGAGTCAGATTCTTATGTGCGTTGCTGTGTTTATTCTCAACGGATTTATGTCGGTTACCTCAAAGGTACATCAGATTAACACGGTGTACAATCCCGTAAACTCGGAAAGCTTTATTTTCATTATGGCAATTGCGAAGATTCTTCTCTGCTTTCCCGTTGCGGTAATGCTTACAAAAAAAGCCTCGGAAAAATTCGGAAGCTGTGTTACGAGAAGCACGGTAATTCTATTTACTCTTACGGCGGCTGCGGACAGTGCTTCATACTATTTACAGCTTATAGGCGCAAAGTCAATTCCCGCGGGAGTGCTTTATCCGCTTGTAACGGCGGGAAGCATCATTTTCTCCGCAATTGCAGGGATGCTTGTGTTCCGTGAAAGACCGTCAAGGAATCAGTGGATTGCTATGGCGGTTTGTCTTGCGGGGACTTGTATGTTTATATAAAAAAGGAGCGTGCTGTTATGGAATTCCTTAAAAGCAACAAGCTTTTCAGCTTTTGGTACAATGGTAAATACGCCTGGAATCAAGACTACACTCTTGAAGAAAGGGAAAGCGGAAGCACTCTCACAAGAGTATACACCTTCGAAAACGGTCTTCGCATAACCAACATCGCAACAAAAAACGAAAAATTCGGCTCATACGAATGGGTAAACTATCTTGAATGCATCGGCGACGCACCGACGGAAATTGTCTGCGCACTCAAGGACTGTGATGTGGAAATACCTCTCCCCCACGAGGAGGAATACAGATACTCAAGAGAATATCCCGACATAAGACAGCACACAATCATCCACGCCCCCAACGGCTCAAATGCGCAGCTTTACGAGTTCCACACGGAGGTGGATGAATACATAGGCGAGCGCAGAATCAATCACATAAGAGTAGGTCAGGAAAGAAACTATGCAAGCACAGGCGCACGCTCAAGTGACATAAATGCTCCCTTTTTCGAGGTGGAAAAGCAGAGCTTCGGTGTGATTTTCGCAATAGGCTGGACGGGACAATGGAATTGCAGAATGAAGCGCAATCCCGATTCGGTGCTTATTCAGACAAAAATCGAGGACACCCATTTCAGACTTCTTCCCGGCGAAAAAATCCGCACATCCTCAATTGTACTTATGCCCTACGATTGCGGCTCGGTACACGCACACAACAAATGGAGAAGGCTTCTCAAGGAAAATTACTCTGCAATAGGCGGTGAAGGACAACCGAAATTCGGTCCGCTGGCATCAAATATGTGGGGTGGACTTGAAAGTGAGCTCTGCACCAAGCGAGTAAAGATAATTGACGAGAACAAGCTACCCTTTGAATATATCTGGATGGATGCAGGCTGGTACGGTCGCACAACAACTCCCACGGCAGACGAATACGACCGCTCCTGCCATTGGTCGAAATTCACGGGCGACTGGCACCCAAGCGAGTTTACACATCCCGACGGACTTCTTGATTTTTCAAAGGCAATACACGAGAGCGGAAGAAAATTCCTTTTATGGTTTGAGCCTGAAAGAGTTGTAAGGGGTATGCCCGTAACAGAGGAGCATCCCGAATATTTCCTCGCCCTTAACGATGAAGAAGCCAACCTTCTTCTGAATCTCGGCAACGACGATGCGTGGGATTACATCTACAACGAAACCGCAAACGCAATAAGAACGATGGGTATTGACTGCTACAGGCAGGATTTCAACTTCAGACCTCTGGAGCATTTCAGAAAATACGACACCGAGGACAGACGGGGCATCACGGAAATCAAGCACATAATGGGGCTTTACAGATTCTGGGATACGCTTCTTGAGGAATTCCCGGGACTTATTATAGATAACTGTGCCTCGGGCGGAAGACGAATTGATATTGAAACTCTCAGAAGAAGCATACCACTCTGGCGAAGCGACGCATATTGCTACGGCAACTACGAGAGTGAAATTGCACAGACGCATATGCAGAATTTCGGCTCCTGGATGCCTTATTCGGGCACAAACGCAGGAAGCACTTATCACGACACCTACCACTTCAGAAGCGCTTACGGCACGGCACTTTCCACCTGCTTTACATTCTCAAAGCATATGCCCTTCGGTGAAAACAAGGATGAGCTTGCGTGGCTGAAGGGATGTCTTGAGGAATATCTTTCGCTCCGTCCCTACTTTTCGGAGGATATTTATCCGCTTACAAAGCCGACGGACGACCACACAACATGGTCTGCGACACAATTTGACAGACCCGAGGAAAACGACGGTATTCTTCTTGCGTTCCGCCGTGACGCATCCCCCTTTACCGAGGCGTGCTTCGAGCTTTATTCGGTGGATAAAGACAAGAACTACACATTTACGAATATCGACACGGGCGAGAAAGCCGTACTTGACGGAGGAGCTCTTTCGGAAAACGGATTTACCGTAAGACTTGCCGAAAAGAGAAGCTCCGCAATATTCAGATATACCGCAGAATAACGCTATGGGACGGCACATTCCGCTGTCCCTTTTTTCTTTCGGAATTCACAGAAAAATCTTGACAAACAAGAACAAAAGAAATATAATTGAAGTAACACAAACCGAAAGGATACCTGCCATGAAAATCAAGAACAGACTATGGAAGGACGGCAAGAAATGCTGTCTTACCTTCAGCTTCGATGACGGTAGAAAGCACGACTACAGACTTGTAGATATATTCAACAAAAACGGAATGAAGGGTACATTCAACTTAAATTCCGGATTTATGCGTGACAACGGCAATCACGTTATGACAAAGGATGTTGCCACACTTTATACGGGTCACGAGGTCGCAGTGCATTCCCACACACATCCTACCCTCACCGAGCTTCCTTCGACAATAATTATCGAGGAAATTATGCGTGACAAGCAGCTTCTTGAGCAGTGGTGGGGACACACCGTGCGAGGTATGGCATATCCCAACGGTCCCTTTGACCAAAGAATTGCAAATCTTTGCCGTGACTGCGGAATGAACTACGCAAGAACGGGAGCGTCCACATCAAAGTTCCGTCTTCCCGAGGATTTTATGTTCTTCCATCCGACCTGCAACGAGTTTACGGAGCCCGACACACTTATGAAGCTCTGGGAGGATTTTGTAAATATCCCCGTTTTCAGACTCAATATGCCGCTTTTCTATATGTACGGTCATTCATACAATTTTGAGGATTGGAATATGTGGGATAAAATCGAGACCTTCTGCAAAAATGCGGGCGGCCATCCCGATGTGTGGTATGCAACAAACATTGAGGTATTTGACTATGTAAGAGCGCAGAGAATGGTTGACTACGCAATTGACAAGAATATGGCATACAATCCGTCTGCTATTTCCGTGTGGATAGACGTTGACGGAAAGCCGATTGAATTAAAGCCCGGCGAAAACAAATTCTGAAAGTAAAATACGAATATATAAAGAGAGGAAACTATTATGAAAATCAAAAACAGACTCTGGAAGGACGGCAAAAAGGGCTGTCTCACCTTCAGCTACGACGACGGCAAAAAGCAGGACTACAGACTTGTAGAAATCTTCAACAAATACGGAATGAAGGGTACATTCAACTTAAATTCAGGCTTTATGCGTGACAACGGCGATCACGTTATGACAAAGGACGTTGCCACACTTTATGCGGGACACGAGGTTGCTGTGCATTCTCATACACATCCCACACTTCCCGAGCTTCCCTCCACAATCATTCTTGAGGAAATTATGCGTGACAAGCAGATTCTTGAAGAGTGGTGCGGATATACCGTAAGAGGTATGGCATATCCCAACGGTCCCTATGACGAAAGAGTTGCAAGACTCTGTCACGACTGCGGAATGAACTACGCAAGAACAACCGTCGCAACAAACAATTACAGACTTCCCGAGGACTTTATGGTTCTTCATCCCACAACTCACCACAACGGCAACCTCGACAAGCTCTGGGATGACCTTGTAAATATGCCTCCCTTCAGACTCAATATGCCTCTTCTTTATATCTGGGGACATTCATATGAGTTTGATATGAAGGACAACTGGAACGTAATAGAAGGCTTCTGCGAAAAGGCGGCAAATCATCCCGACGTATGGTACGCAACAAACATCGAGGTATTTGACTATGTAAGAGCGCAGAGAATGGTTGACTATTCAATAGACAAGAATATGGCATACAACCCGTCTGCTATTTCCGTGTGGATTGACGTTGACGGAAAGCCCGTTGAATTAAAGCCCGGCGAAAACAAGTTCTGATAACGGATACATAAAAAATTACCGTCCCCGATTTTTCGGAGACGGTTTTCTTTCGCCGTATTTTGTTTTTACGCCATATACTTATAAATCTTTTCCGGCAAATCAAGCAGATTCTGCGTGTCAACGGAGAGAACCGTGTTACCCTTGAGATTAAGGCTGAATATTCCGATTATGGACTTTGCATTTACAATGTCGCCACCTGATGCGAGCTGAGCATCAAAGGAATAACCGGAAAGAATGCTGCAGAATTCCTTGACATCATTCATGGTATTAAGCTTTACGTTAATATCTATCATATATTCCTACCTTTTGTGTTTTTGGAGCACGGCTATATTATATGATAAATCGCGTATTTTGTCAAGTAATCGGGCGAAAAATCGGAGTTAGGGGTAATTTCGCACTAATTCACACTCGCGTTTTTGTGCAAAAAGACGAGTATTTTCGACAAATTCACACAAAATCCTCGCAGACAGCCCCCATACTCTCCGCAAGCATTATTGCCTGAGAGACGGAAATTTTGCTTTTATGAAGGTTGCAGACAGTGAGATTCGAGCCTGAGAATTCCGCCTCGCGGATATCGGACTTCTCGAAGGAAACATTGTTGAATACCGCTCTTGTGAATTTACAGGAGGAGAATCTGGACTCGGCAAAAACACAGTCGTTGAGTCTTGCCTCGGTAAAATTCATTCCGAAAATGTCCTTCTTTTTATATCTCATACCGAAGAGAATCGCATAGGAGAAGTCACAGCTCTCAAAGCTCGCTCCGCCCATATCACAGCCTACAAAGGATGAGCCCGTAAATCGGCATCCCTCAAAGGAGGCGGCGAGGATGTTCGCATTGGAGAATGTGCAGTTGAGAAATGTACATCCGTGGAATTTCGTGCCCGTAAAGTGGGTCATTGAGAAATCGCAATCGTCAAAGCTGCACTTTCTGAAGATTTTGTCCTCCAGGTCCATCGCACGCATATGACAGCCCTTGAAGCTTTTCTTGGAAAACTCGTCGCCGTCAAAGTATCCGTAGTCGGAAAAGTTTTTGTTTATATAGCTTTCTTCCGTAAGAATCATCTGAATTATATTACCTCTTTAGCGCAAATCAGCACTTTGCCGCACCGATTATACCTATATCGTTCTTAAGCCTTGATGTGGCAACAAGTACATTTTTATTGCCGAGCTTTTCGATAATCGGCTTTGTCATATATTCGCCCTCGTTGGAAATAGCACCGCCGATAACGATTGCATCCGGTCTGAAAATCTGGTAGATGCTCTTTATGCCTATGGCGAGATATCCAAGATAGCTATCGACAACCTTCGCTCCCACGGGGCAGCCCGCTCTCATTGAGTCAAAGGATGTTCTTCCCGAAACCTTGCCTATTTTTTCGGCGTGCTTTGCCATATAGCAGTCGGGATTTTCCTCGATAGCCTTCTTTGTCTGCTTTATAAGAGCGGTAACGGAAGCATATGCCTCAAGGCAGCCGTCCTGACCGCAGCCGCATTTTTCTCCGTCGCAGTTTATAATCATATGACCGATTTCGCCCGCATCGCCTCTTGTACCGAGATAGGGCTTTCCGTCAATGATAATGCCGCCACCGACGCCCGTACCGAGGGTTATAAGGATGAGATTCTTATACTCTCTGCCGTAGCCCGCATAAAGCTCGCCGAGCACCGCACAGTTTGCATCGTTGCCGACTCTTGCGGGAATTCCCGTGGCATCGGTAATCATTTTGCAGATGGGAGTGTTTCTGAAGTTGATGTTCGCAGCCCCCAGAATCACACCGTTTTCACTGTCGATTCCTCCGGGAGAGCCTATGCCGATTTTTTCGATTTTGTCGTACTTTGCAAGTATCTTCTTGCATTCCGTGATAATGTCAGCCACAATTTCCGTATCCTGTCTTTTTGCTCCCGTGGGGATTTCGCACTTATATATAATCTCAAGTCCGTCAACGACACCGAATTTTACGTTTGTGCCGCCTATATCTATTCCGAGCTCCATTGTTGTCTAAAACCTCTCTTGATTTAATTTATATTCCGAAGAAATCTCTTGCAAATTTTTCAATTTTCGCTTCTGCCTTTTCCGAAAGCTCCCTTGCATCCTCACAGCCGTTTACATACTGCATTGCAAATTCACCTGCCGCCGCACACATTTCGTCGTGTATCGGGAAGTAGTTTTCCAGAAGAAAGTGAGTATATGCGCTGAGTCTGTAGCTTCCGTATACTCTTATGTTCTCGTTTTGAAAAGCCTCAACAGCAACGCTGTAGCCGTCGGAAATACTTTTTATTGCGTCTTTTCCAAAGATAACAGTATACTTTTCAAAGTGTCGGTAGTCCAAAGCAGAATGGGAATCCGTCGAGCCTACAACAGGGATATTCACACCTTCCGCACGAAGGTCATTCCACAGAGCCACCTGCAAATTTTCCTCAAAGGGTCTTACACCGCCAACAACCTCAAAGGCATCGCAAAGACCGTTTTTGAGAATCGCCCGTGTCATTTTTGTCGGAACGTGATATCGTCCGAGATTCCAAAAGGGATGTGGGAAAATTACAAATCCTCCGCTATTTTTTGCTTCATTGTAAAGCCATACTCTCATAAGATATTCACGCTTGTCAACACCCTCGGGAATTTGGACTTTATCAGCAAGAGCCATAGCCTCACGCTCTACCCGTTCGGGATTGTCAAGGAAAACCTCGTTAACGCTTTTTGTGCCACCGATGTTTACCATATGGAAGTCACCAATGTATCCGTTATGCACCTCTTCACCGGGAATAACCTCAAGACCACGGCTTATATCCGAAAGCTCCCTTGCTCTATCCGGGCTTGTAAACAGATTATGCTCCGTAATTGCAATAAAATCCTTGCCGCCTCTGCGAGATTCCGCACATACAAGCTCGGGGCTTTCTCTGCCGTCCGAGACATTTGTGTGCATATGAAGGTCACCTTTTCTTGCGATTTTGCCGTAAAGATCTTCGTATACCGAGTAAATAAACAGATCAATTCCGTTTTGAGGCTCTTTTATGTAGCCGTCCCAATGGGGTCTGTATTTTTCGTACAGCGGATTCTGATGCTTTAAATATTCGTTTGTGCTGATATGCACCCTCCACGCCTGCTCGTCCGTAAATCGATATTTTACCTTGATAACACCGTTTTCGGGATACACCTTTATGGGCACTATGCTTTTGTCGTAGCTTCGAAGCTTAATTTCCGAGCCTCTCGGCACCTCCTGCACCTCACGGGGAATGAAGGATACCTCATATTCGGTGTCATCGAAAAAGCGCATTATGCCATCAAAGCTTCTTATTTCTATTTCACTCTCCGTGTCGGCTTTTACCACCGAGGGAGTTATTCTGTAGTATTTCAGATTTTTGTTCATTGCCACTCCTAAGAGGATATTTTGATGTAATTATTCTACCATAAACAAAACCTGAATTCAATACATTTGCTTTAGCACACTAACACAGTATTGCTTTGTTCTAGCATATTTTTGCTGAATATCGCATTTTTTCGTCCGAAAACAATATTCCTTTGCTTTTTGATGAGAAACCATTGGGATAAAAGAAAAGGCTCACAGCCGTAATTTCATCACAGCCGTAAGCCACAGAATTTATTTGATTTTTACGTTCACACTCTCTTTGATTTCCATAAAATCTGCACCGACATTACAGTCAAAGGCACAGACCTCAACGCCACTTTCTGATGCTCTGTAAAGTGCCTCCGAAAAATCATTACCCACCGCAAGATTCGGGGAAAAGGTAATCTCACCGCCGAAATCCGCCGCTATTATAAAGAAAACCTTTGCGAAGTAGCCTGCCCTCACACACTCGCAGAGCTCGGACAAATGCTTGATTCCCCGCTCTGTCGGAGCATCGGGAAAAAGTGCCTTGCCGTCACGGAAAAGAGTTACTCCCTTGACCTCGATAAAGCCCTTTTCGTCGCCGTTTTCCACATAGAAATCAAACCTTGAATTCCCGAAGGTCTTTTCCGCTGTGACTTTTCCGTCGGGATATATTTTACGAAGATACTCCCCCACCGCAAGATTGGGTGCGAAGCTGTCGACGTTTACGATTCTGCCGTCCTTTTCCACCGCTACAAGGTCGTATTTTGTCTTGCGCTCGGGCTTATCGGAGACTTCAACATATACGGTCGCACCTTCCGTAAAAAGCTCACGGAGTCTGCCCGTGTTTTTGACATGACAGCTTTCTTTTTTGCCGTCAATCTCTATTTCACATATAAATCTGTTTTTGCGAAGAACAAACTCCGCTTTTCTTATATTGCCGTATCTCAAAGCTTAACTCCTTATTTCTTTTTTATTACATATGCCATATAGCACACAAGGACAACGCTGTAGGGAATGAGCAGGCAAAGGCATATCACGGAGAAAATCGTCGGAAGAAATGCGCTGACAACAAACAAGGCTCCGAGGATGACCATTGAAATTCCCGTAAATCTGTTTATCTTTCGTGCCTTGACCGTGTCGATTTTATAATTCTTGACGTAGTTAAGCTTCGGAAGATAGTTTCCGAGAGCGATGAACATACAGCCCACAATAAGCACCGCACCGACTCTTATATCGACCTTATAACCGAGTGAAAACGCAAAGGTCATCATCTGCAGAAGCACGGTCAACACGGGAATTATCCATTTTGCAACGGCGGTAAACCTCTTGCTCTCGCCGTGCTTTTCGTTGTTTATATCGCAGACAAGACAGCTGATAAACTGAAAAAGCACCATAATGGCGGGCATCGCAAACACGAAAAAGCCCTTTGAAGCAAAGTTGTCGGGATTGTTGTTTATATCAAAATGTATCGGTATGCTTTCGGGAAGTCTGTTCCACAAAATAAGCCCCGGAACAATCGGCAAAAGGCATACCGCTCCCGTGAGAGCAAAAATTTTCCACTTGAAAAGCTTTAAATATTTCATTCCTTTTTACCTCCAAGTCCGTAAATCCACGCCAGAAGCTCCTCAAAAACAGAGGCGTTCAGGCTGTAATAAATATAGTTCTTGTATTTTTCCTCGGTTATAAGCTCCGCACTCTTGAGCTTTGCAAGATGATAGGACACGGTAGCGCCCGTAAGATTGAATTTCTCTCCTATCTCCCCCGCACTCTTTCTGCCGGAGCGAAGCATCTGCAATATGTCACGGCGGACGGGGTCTGCAAGAGCCTTCATTGTTTCGTTCATGCCCATGGTATCACGCCTTTCGGTTGTGTATTTAGAAAAGTTTCTAAATAGAGTATAGCATATTTTTGTGTATGTGTCAAGTGGTATTCAATGGTAACCTAACTACTTTTTGAAACAATATACAAGTATTGACAAATTGAATAAAATATGTTATGATATCTATGCTACACAAATTAAACAACGATAATGAGGAGAACTCTCTGTTTTCAAGGGGGTAGTATACCCTTTTGCATTTTTCGGTTTGAATTTGGTAAAAGTGCAGATTCCGCCGATGAATGCAGGAGAATCCTCTTTCGTTGAAATTTGTGTAGCAACAATAGGAGTTTGCATTTTTCAGTGCGTTCTCTTATTGGGGCGCACTTTTTTATTTTACCAAAAAAAGGAGGAAGAAAAAATGAACAGACTAACTTGCGAAATGTGTAACAGCACAGATGTTGTCAAGCAGGACGGATTCTTTGTTTGTCAATCCTGCGGCACGAAGTATTCTGTGGAAGAAGCAAAGAAAATGATGATTGAGGGAACGGTCGATGTCCAAGGTACTGTGGAAATTGACAATTCAGCTTTTGTCGAAAAATACCTTGCTAATGCTCGTCGTGCTAAGGACAAAGAGGACTGGCCAGAAACTGAAAAATATTATAACATGGTCGAACAGAATGACCCAACTAATATTGAAGCCATTTTCTACAGTGCGTTTGCACGAGTAAAAACCGCCCTGTTAGAAGCAGAAACCAGAGAAAAGAGACAAAGCGTCTTTAATATATTGGAAAAAAGTGTATCTGTAATAGACGACAACTATGATAATACAAATGAAGAACATCACAAATTATTGTTTAAAATAATGGATGATCTTGATGGATTAGAACACGGCGCTTTTGTTCCAACTACACATTTGCAAGAATATGTAACAAAAAATGGTTATGGTAGCATTGTAGACCGCAATCAAATTGTCGAGAATGATAGTGAGTTTGTTACTGATAGAATGATATATCGTGTCATTGATGTCTATGCGGAGTCATTATCAAATATTATTGCAGTAGAATGCGAAAATTTATCCAAGGAAGATATTCTTGACAAAGCTCGTGAAACATTTCAAAATGGTTATTCGCACTTCGCCAAGGCATATTTTTGCGAGTATACAAACAAAAATCCCAACTCACCTATCGGTTATTTGGGGGAAGCTTTGGCAATAAATTCTTCAGCCCCGTTAAAAAAAGCAACAAACTGCACAGTTTTAGATGATAAGGAAGAAGATTTACTAGATTATATTCTCGACTTCAAAAAGGATGATATTGAGTCATTGCTGTTAGGTGCCGCTATGTCGTATAATTACGAAGGAGTAAAGTGCTTGGTAGAATTAGGCGTAGATATTAATGCGGCAAAACGATGCGGAGAAAACCATCCCACCGCTTTATGGTACGTATGCCACGACACTCCGAGTGCAGATAATGTCGGTGAAGCAAGAAAAATTGCAAAATTGTTGTTAGATAAAGGTGCAAGAATTGATGTTAAAGGTTCATGGGGATGCGACTTATACAATTATAAAACAGACCCTGCAATCAAAGAATTGATAAAAGCAAAATTTCCCAATGCCACAATAGGGACAACAAGTTCTACCGGCTGCTACGTAGCCACCTGCGTATACGGCTCATACGATTGTCCCGAGGTATGGACACTCAGAAGATATCGTGACTACACGCTTGACGCAACATGGTACGGAAGAATGTTTATAAAAACATACTACGCCGTAAGCCCTACAATAGTAAAATGGTTCGGCAATACAAGCTGGTTTAAGAAGCTCTGGAAGGGCAAGCTTGACAGAATGGTATCAAAGCTTCAGGAGCAGGGTTACGAAAGCACACGCTACAACGATAAGTACTAATTTTACATATTGTGCTATGCACAAGTCCGAAATGACGGACTTGTGCACTTTTTTTATTCAATTTTGGTCGTTTTGTGCTAATAATAGTCATTTTATCCATTTACAAACCCACCGTTTTCATATAAAATATACTCATAATCAAAAGAAAGGAACAGCCGAATTACAATTAAAATGAAGGTTGCGAAGCAACCAACCTTGATTATGCATTACGCATTATGCATTATGCATTTTGTTTTTCGCCACACATTCCATATGAACACCTTCTCCTCCCCCTCCCAAATCTACAAAGGCACCGATTTCTGGATGCTCAACGGCAAAATCGAAGACGGAGAGCTTATCGCACAGATAGATAAAATGTACGAGCAGGGCATCCGCTCATTCATTGAAAGAACATACATCGGTCTTCGCTCCGACTATCCGGGCGTTGACTTTCATAAGAAAACAGGGCTTATTCTTGAAAGAGCCAAAAAGCACGGCATGACCGTTTTCCTTCAGGCGGGATATATGCCCGAGGCTGTGCTTGACCTTCCGAGATATTATGCGCTTGATTACCTCTACGCAAAGACTCCCGGTAATATTGTCGAGGGAGAAACTCTTATAAAGCATACCGAGGAAACCGATGTCGTTATCCGCAACTCCGTGACCTTCCTCAATATGTTCAACGAGGATGCGGTAAAGTTCTACATAAAGCAGAGCTATCAGGATATGTGGGAGGAATTCCGTGAGTACTTCGGAACAACCGTTGAATCCATCTGGGTTGACGAGCCAAGCTACGATATCGAATGCCTTCCCTGGTCCTCCGATATGCGCGACATCTTTATAAAGAGATACGGCTATGACCTTTTCGACAAGGTACACCTCCTGTTTGACGACGGCGAGGGCTACGAAAAGGTACGCTTCGACTACTGGACTATGGTTGAGGACAGACTTGCGGAGTGCTATTTCTCTATGATTCGTAAGTGGTGCAACGAAAACAACCTTAAGTTCTCGGGACACCTTATGATGGAGGACACTCTGCGCTCACAGATTTCCCGTGCCTGCGCAACTATGCCCTACTACCGCTTCTTTGATATTCCCGGTATTGATAAGCTTATGGCTGAAATGAACTGGAGGTATGACGAAATCAAGCCTACTTCATATATGTCAAGAACGGATATGGATATTACAACTCCCATTCAGTGCTGCTCTGCCGCAAGACAGAACGGTCAGGAGCATATCCTTTGCGAGATGTACGGCGTAACAAGCAACAACTTTAACTTCCGTGATATGAAGCATATGTTTGACCACTTCGCCGCAATGGGTGTAAACCACAGAAGCGTTCACGGTATATTCTACTCGCTCCACGGCAGAGGAAAGAGAGCTTACCCCGTTTCCACAAACTATTTTCAGCCCTATTTTGAAAAGTACAACACGGTAACCGATTACACCGCAAGAACAAGCTGGTTTATCTCGCAGGGTGCGCCTTGCAGAGACGTGCTTGTGATTCATCCCCTTGAGTCGGCGTATATGTTCTACAAGGGCTACAAGGACAGACGCGCGGCACAGAAGACATTGCTCGCAAAGCTTGACGACCTCTTCTTTGATACTCTCCACCACTTCACATATGACAAGCTTGAATTCGACCTCGGTGACGAAATGTCAATCCGTGACTTTGCAAGTACGGAAAACGGCATTTTCACTCTCGGTAAAATGAGCTATCGCACGGTGGTGCTTCCTTACCTTCGTACACTTCGCTCCTCTACCCTTCCGCTTCTTGAAAAATTCGCAAGGGAAGGCGGTAAAATCGTAATTCTCGGAAAAGCTCCCGACCTTCTTGACGGTGCGGAATCCGACACAGCGGAAAGACTTTCCGCACTTCCCAATGTTACCTTCTGCGAAGCTCCCGCCGATGCTCTTCTCATTCTTGATGACAACAAGGAATACAAGCTCGACTTTGCAAACAACGGAAGCTCGGTAATTGTAAACCACAGAAAGGATGCCGAGGGAACAGATTGGTTCTTCCTTGTAAACGACGACTGCTCCAAGACGGTGAAGAGCAGACTCTCCTTCGCTGACGGCAGAAGCTACAAGCTTTACAATGCGGAAAACGGCGAAATCACAGAAATGAAAGCCTATGCAGAGGCAGACGGCACATACACCGAATTCACCATTCCCGAGGGCGGAAGCATTGCACTTACAGCAGAAAAATGCGCTTCTCCGATGCTTTCCGAAAAATGCTGCCGCTCAAAGAGCAAGACAACAATCGACCTTTGCGAGCCGTGGGATATTGCTCCCAATCAGCCCAACGTACTTGTTCTTGAATACGCACAGTACAAGAAGGGTGATGGTGAGTATTCGAGAGATTACCCCATTCTTGCAATCCACGACATTCTCATCGGTGAGGACTACCACGGAAAGCTTACAATAAAGTTCAGCTTCAAGTCGGATATTGAGCTTAAGAATCTGAAGCTTGCTCTTGAGGATGCGGATATGCAGGAGGTTTACTTCAACGGTACAAAATGCTCTCCCTATAACGGAAGCTCCTACTATATGAGCCGTGACTTCAATGTTATCAGCCTTCCCGACGTATGCAAGGCTGGTGAAAACGTTCTTGAAATCACCCGTGATTATGCACCGCTTGCAAAGTTCAAGTCCGCTATCACCTCTCTCTTTGAGAGCCTCGGAGGTGTTGAGCTTGAGTCGATGTATCTCCTCGGTGACTTCTCCGTAAATGCAAAATCCGAATATGTAAGAAACGGACTTTCAAGATTCTCTCGCAATTTCACGCTGGGAATGCCGAAGAATACCACGGGAAGCAGTATTATTCACAGCGGTTATCCCTTCTATGCGGGTACTGTCGAGCTTACAAAGAGCATCGCTCTTTCAAAGGCTGATGTCGACAAAAAGGCAATTCTCAATATTTCCGAATTCCACGGCTGTGTTGCGGAAATATACGCCAACGGTGAATATTGCGGTGACGTTCAGTGGTTCCCCTACAGCGCAGACCTTACGGGAAAGCTTCGTGAGGGCGAGAATATAATCACAATAAATCTTACAAACACACTCCGAAACATTCTCGGACCGTGCCACAGACCTATGGGTGACTTCGGAAGCCTCTGGTCGGGCTATTCCAACCCCAACGGCGGATGGCTGGGTCACGACCCGCAGAATCCTTCGAAAATCTGGTATGAGGAAAGAATTTCCGACACAGGCAAGTGGTCGGACAGCTATTTCCTTGCGGGCTTCGGCGTGGATGATGTTACTGTGACACTTACGGATAAATAAAGATTAAAGGCGGTGAGCTTGGTGCTCATCGCCTTGTTTTTGTTATAATCAGATATTCTTCTTAATAATCTCCGTAAGATTCTGTGCCATCTCAAAAATTCCATCGGGGCCGGGATGACAAAGTCCCGAAGAAAGACCTGCGGGAGATGTGAGAACCGTCTTGCCGTTGACATAGATGACATTCGGAAGTGCAAGCTCCTCCACTACTCTCCTTACAATCTCACGGAAATTCGCCGCCTTGTCGGTTCCGGTATAATCGCTGCCCCAATAATAAACGTCTATCGCAAAAATCTTTGAATTAGGATGGGCTGTCGCCACTCTTCTCACTAAATAGCGGACTCTTCTTTCAAATTCTGCGGGAT
Organism: Clostridia bacterium; assembly: GCA_017560085.1. Lineage (GTDB taxonomy): Bacteria > Bacillota > Clostridia > Oscillospirales > CAG-382 > SIG622. Next base: position 7,356 of record JAFYPA010000083.1, on the reverse strand, counting down.
CCATTCCGAGGATGTTTATGCCCATTTCGAGAGTTGCAAAATCAAATTCGCACTTATCCGCGATAAAGTCTGCAACTTCCTTTTCAAGACAGCAAGAGCCGGCAAGACCGTAATTTGTCACGTCCGCACCGAGATTCGCCGCCACTCTTTCAACATAGTGGTAGTAGGAATGCAGAGCAATACTGCCGTGGGTGATGGACGAGCCGTAAGCAAGATATATCTTTTTCGGAAGCATATCCTCCGTGGGAATGCGTATATCGCCGTTTACCTCAACAATCTGCGGTCTTACTCCACGGAACAGAAGTCTTACAACATCGGGAGAAAATCTGTGTCCGTATTCCTTCGCTATCCTTCTCATGATTTCGATATTTTTGTCCTGTATCACCGTGATTTCACAGTCACCGGAAAGATACTTTGTAGTTTCGGGCCAGTCCGCAACGAAATCGCCGTGCATAACGGTAATCTCGCCCTTTGCGTCCTCGGGGTACTTGAATTTAAGCTTTACATCTCCCGAATTTATAACAAAGCGGAATTCAACGCCTGTACAGTTTTTGCACTGGCTCTTGCCCTGATCTCCGAGGCTTTCGTAGACGCTTGTGGGAAGTCTCATTGTGGAAAATACGCCGTCCGCCGTGCATTCAAGCTCGGATACACCGTGGAGGTCGATTATGTTGTTGTATATCATAATTCTTCTCTCTTTCAGATGTTTTTATCAATTATAGCATCTGCAACATTTTGTGTCAAGACATTTTCCTTATATTTGTAAAAAAGAACGTGGGATGAATCTCCCACGTTCTTTGCATTATAAGGATTATTTCACACATTCAAGCATCATCTCATAAAGCCTTACACCTACCGCAACAACCTCTTCCTTGGTGCAATTACCCTTGGGATTGAAATTGCCGTTTTCGTCACCCTTGAAGATGCCAAGCTCTCTTGCCATCTCCACATAAGGCTTTGCCCAGTCAGCTATCTCGGAATCATCATTAAATGATGTCTTTGTAACATCGGGAAGCTCATATTCGGAATCATCTCCCAAAAGCTCTCTGTAATAATGATTTGCGTATATCGCAACAACTATCTTTGCAAGCTCCTCCCTTGTCAGAGGGTCATCCTGCTTGAAATAACGCAGTGTATAGCCGTCCTTCTGCACAATTTCCTTTCCTTCCACAGCACCTATACCGGTAAGTATCAGGATCCCTTCATGGGTCACACTGTCCTGATATGGCGGAGCATAAAAAGTGACCGTAAATATTCCCATAATATCCTTAACAGGCCACATAAGTATGTCACAGGTCTCGCCTCGTGTAACATTACGTTTGTGATTGTCCGAAAGGTCATCAATTCCCGAAAAACCGTACATAACAGCCGAGCGAATGCTGTCCTTTGCCCAGAAAGAAGCGGAAATATTACTTTCATTACGTAAATACTCAAAAAATCTCAAAAAGGCATCATAATAGTACCCGCTGAGAGTATACCTCATTCCGTCAACCTCGGAAACAATTTCCTCAGACTCAAAAACGAGAACATTCTGTGTTCCGTCACTGTAGTCAAGTGTGAGAGTTACGGTCTTGTCGTTCTTTTCATCAAACATATTAAGCCTGCGCTTTGCAGACATATGCTTTATGATGAATGTTGAAAGTGCTTTGATATAGTCAACATCCGTTACAACAATATCTTCCGTACTTTCGTTTTCGGATTCCGAGAAAACGACTCTCGATATATCCTTTGTGAAAAGGTCTATCTTATAGTATTCGGGAAAATACTCAACAAAAACGGTATCCGAATACTCTATGCTGCAAATTTCGTAAAGCTTGTCAATAAAATCCGTCGTAACCGAGCCGTAAAAGCTACCTTTTCCGATGTAAACGCTGACATCATTGCAAAGCTCTACCGTCAACGCATTCCCGTTTTTCATCTTAATATTGAAGGTTATACTGTCGTAATCGGCATCGTATTTGCGTGTCGGATTTTTTGTAATTTCAACCTTGCTCAAAAGCTTTGCAATATCCGAAAGTGCGTTGTCGCTTCGTGCAACAAAGGAGAAGCTCTTCATAAAATCCGCCTTGGTATGCGGAATTTCCTTACATACACTATCCACGGTTATATAGTCTATATTTTCAGGCTTTGAAAGTGTATCGTAAAACAGCATACCGCTTTCCGTGGAGGCAATATCCTCGGATGCCGTATCAACTACAGTCTTTTCCTCAAAGCCGTCCATAAAGCGTGTAAATTTTGTAAGCTGAGCGAAATTGTATTTATAAAAGCTTTTTCTGTAGCTGACAAAACCGCCCGCAAAGGTAAGCTTATGCGTGTAGCCTCTCCAGTCCGTCAGAATAAGCTCTGTATAGTCTACCGTGCCGGAATAAGCCATTCCGCCGTCAAGGCTCTCAAAGTCCATCTTTTCGAGCTCATCGACAATCTTTTTGCATACGCTTATACCTTCGGCATCGTAAACGGTATATTTCGAAACCTTGTCGCCGTCATAAGCTATGTCAATGAATCTGACCTTATAAATTTCATTTTCTTTATAGTCCACAATTTCATAAAAAGGAGTCTTTGCAAAAACAGCCGAAAATACGGAAAAGCACATAAGAATTGCCAGAAAAGTCGAAATAGTACGCTTCATAATTACAAATTCCTTTCCAAAATGTATTGTTCAAGTACATTTTAGCACACTTTTTAGCCTTGTGCTGTTACAGTTAGGTTACAATGGTAAATATTATATTACCTTTTTTTGCGAAAATGTAAACGACATCCTTTGCATACAAAAAAGACGCGCAACAAACGTCACACGTCTTAATTCTGTTTTATCCGTTTCAGCTTACGCCCGGGGTTCCATCCTTAAGATTCGGAAAATGATACTTTCCGCAAAACGCATAGTACGCCGTCCCTTCAAATCCGTCTTTTTCCTTGTCACCCCAGCTTGCAGTTATCTCATAAACATATTCAGCCCTAAAAATTTCAAGCTCGTAATAGGTGTCATAACCACCATCGGCAAGGTCAACCTCAACTGTATTTACTGTAACGGGTACGCTTTCCGCATCAATATTTCCGAAGTCCTCCGATTTCCATGCCCTTGCGCTTATTTCCTGCGGTGCGACTTCAAAATTGAAATATACCGTTTTCGGCGAAATATGCGAATAAATCTGTGGCTTTACGGAAAGAGTCGGCATATATTCTCTTGCCTGCAAGGGGTGAAGTCCGTCGGCACATATTCCGATTTCCTCACCGTTTTCGTCGGTGTATATCCACGAATAGGAGCCTCGCATAGCGGTTATGCTATCGTCCCCGTGGGATACGGTAAGTACGGGCGGGCTTTCAAAATATCGCTTTTCAAGGGTAATGTCGGATTCTGCTTTTTTATCTCTGCGCTCGAATATTATCCATTCGCCACGGATATTCACAAGAAGTCCGTCACCGGAAAGCTCGTGCTTTATAAAGGGCGAGCCGACGATATCGATATTTGCCTGACATTCCTCTGTCGGCATTGACATTTCGGAAATTGAAGAGGTGACCTTGCCGATTTCGTCGCCTTCTGTGTAGTCGATTTTGTCGTAGATAACCTCGCCTGTATAGTAATATGTCACGCCGTCATAGAAAAGTGCGTAGGGGCAGGTGTTTTCATATACCGTTTCCTCGGAATAATTTTTGTCGGGCGGAATGATTCCGTTGTCCTCCCTGATGCAGGATATAACAGCAAGTGCCGTAACAAGGGGTAACACAAGAAGGGCGAGTATTCGCACGGTGTCATATCTCTTCATTGCGCTTTTCCTCCGCTTTTGCCTTTTTTACTTTTCTTCTTCTGCGGATAACCTTCACAACAATAACCGCTCCGATTATAATAATCGCCCAGATTATAAGCGTTATGAAGTTGTATGTAAGAAATACGAAGAAGTCCTCGGAGCTGTCCTTGAATTCCTCAATTCCCGATGTGAATGCCTTGCTTACTCTTTCGCCGAAGGATGGATTCTTCGGCTCGACAATTCTCTTTTCGAAAACCTCGTCAATGTTTATCTGCATCGTCGCAAGGCTGACGAGAGAATCGTACTTTCTCAGTGTGCCCGTGTATCTTTCTATTTCGTATCTTATTTCGGAAAGCTCTCTTTCAAGGGCGAGGACATCGTCAAGCTTTGATGCTTCGGCAAGTATTGCAAGCACTCTTTCCTCACGGAGTCTTGCGCTTTCAAGCCTTGCCTCGGTGTCAGTGTAGCTTTCCGTTACGTCGCGGTTGTTCTGCGAGCTTCGTACAACATCACCGATTACTTCCGCTTCGCCTACGAATGCGTTATAATTTGCTACGGGGACTCTTACGGTAAATCTTCCGCTTCTCGGGTTATCGCCCTTGCCGTAGGTGTTGGAGCTTTCATAGTATGCTCCGTATTTTTCGCAAAGCTCACCGAGCGCTTTGACGGCAGAATCGAATTCAAGGGTTTCCACGTCGTAGCTTGAGCTGTAAATTATCTTTCTGCCGTAGGATGCGGATACATTGGCAGATGTCTTGCCGTCGGTCTGTGACTGTACCGAATCGGACACCTCATAGGCAACCTCCGCTTCCTCTTCCGCCTTTGCCGAATAGGTGTAGGTTGAATATCCGAGTCCGGGGGCCTCGTATTCAACCGCTACGGATTCCTGCGGTGCATAGGCTTTTGATTCCTCTGCGTAAATGCCGTCATCAAAGATAATTCCGTTTGAGTCGTAAGCAATATCTGCCTCCGTATATCTTCCCGAGCAGGAGGATAATGCAAGTGCTGTTGCCACAATACCGATGAGGAATAGTTTCTTTTTCATAATGCTTTCCTTTCTGCGTTTTACACAAATTAAAAAGGTTTTATTACCGCCTTTTGTGTAATTAGACGTAGAGGCTATACAAAAAGTTCCGCATTTTCCAAAATTTATTTTGTTTTGCCCGGTCTCTTTCTTTCGACATACCATCTGTTGTCGTTATCGTCAAAGAAAAGATAGGTCTGATTTTTGCCTATAAGGCAGGTGTATCTCATTCCGCAGCCCGCCATATTGAGGCTGGATGCTGTTCTTCGCTGGGTTATGCTTTCTATCTTGAACCATCTGCCGTCCTCCCAGAAAATAATCTGCGGAGTGATGTTTCCGTTAGGGTCGAAGCTCGCTCTTACACTGACATATACTCTGTAATTGAGTGTCTCGGGGGCGTAGTCGTTTATGTAGGTTATATCTCTGTTCACGGTAAGTACCTCCACTTTGTTGTTTTTGAAATCATAAGTTATTTTTTTAGCCGCAAGAGACGTTGTGTATTCAGTGCTCACATTCCGTCACACTCCTTGCTCTTTTTTCTGTGCACATCAGAAATCACCCTTGACGCATGCGCCCGTCAGCCTGCTGTCGCACATAACCACAGCCCTTTGAAGGGATGTGCTTCCGAACCGATTTCGTATGCTGTCGACGGTGCTGTCTATTTTTCTGAGTCTTTCGTCCCGTTTTTCATCCGCATCGAAAACGGAAAGCTGTCTCGGTGCGTCTGCGTCCGTCAGATTACAGGCACGGACACCTATGCTTCTGATGCTTTTGTGCCAGTTATAAACCGAAGCGAAAACAGTGCAGGCGGCTTCCGCAATCACCCGTGTGCTGTCGGTCGGTGTGGCAAGACGAATCTGATGCTCGTGGGTTTTAAGGTCGCTTTCCCTTATGGAAATCTGAACGGTACCGCATTTAAGTCCGTGTCTGCGAAGCCTTGCACCGACACTTTCCGAAAGAGTATAGCACATCATTCTGACATCGTCGTTGCTTTCAAGGTCACGGAAGGAGGTCGAGGAATTTCCTATTGACTTTATTTCCTCCGACTCACTCTCGGGAACAACCGCCGAGGTATCCTCTCCCCTTGCACAGCGGACAAGCCCCATACCGTTCTTGCCGAACACGGCACAGACGAAATTATCGTCAAGGGCGGCAAGCTGACCTATTGTGTGCACGCCGAATCTTGAAAGTGCCGCCTCGGTGCTTTTCCCGACGAATATCATATCCGAGGCGGGAAGTCCCGCAATTATGCTCCCGTAGGACTCGGGTGCGAAAACGGTTGTGGCATCGGGCTTTTTATAGTCGGAGGCGAGCTTTGCGAAGACCTTATTATAGCTGACACCTATGGACACGGTAAGCCCCGTTTCAAGGTAAACACGATTGCGTATTTCGTCGGCAAGCATTTTCGCCTCGTCGAAGCTATGGACATCTCTGTGACCCGTAATCTCAAGCCACGCCTCATCCGCGCCGAAGGGCTCGACCTTATCGGTATAGTCGGAATAAATTTTTCTGACCGCGTGGGAATAAAAGGAATATCTCTCGTAATTTGCGGGCACGGTTACGAGATTAGGGCATTTCTTCTTTGCCTGCCATATGACCTCTGCGGTTTTAACGCCGTACTTTTTAGCGATATCGTTCTTTGCAAGCACGATTCCGTGTCTTTGCTCACAGCTGCCGCAGACGGCAACGGGGTGTCCGCGAAGCTCGGGATTTAAAAGACACTCGACGGAGGCGTAAAAGTTATTCAAATCCGAATGGAACACGAATCTTCCGCGGTTAAGCAAGGCACCTTTGAGTGCGCGCTTATCGACAAAAGCCGTTTCGGGGTTTTGAGTAGTATTTCCCATTGACATACGAATCGGGGGGCTCCTTTCTATGTAATCGGGGTGTTTGTGAATGTTTGTTCGGAATGTCTGTTCTGTATTATAGCACACATTTGTTCGTTTGTCAAGGGGGTTGAGGGGAAATTCAGAATATTTGTTCGAAATTTGGCGGGTTTAGTTGATGGTGGTGGGGAGGATTGTACAATGTACAGTCAAGACTGCGGGCGGTCTTAGGTGATTTTTGGGGAGAAATTTTTATTTAAGCTTGGTGCGATTTGGGTTTTGGGGTGCTGACTGTTTGGGTTTACAACTTCTATGTTTTTACCTTTTTGAAAGAAATTCTCAGAATTTCTTTAAGACCTCGACGGTCTTGGGCGCCTACTCAAAGAATCCGCAGGATTCTTTAAAGAACGCTTGCGTTCTTAGCGGCGGGCACTTCTTTTTCTGTAGCAAAAAAGAAGCAAAATGCCATTCAAGAACTACGTCCTTGAAAATCTCCTTTGGGTGCTGAGGAGCTGGCAAGTGTTGGTTGTTGGTTTGGGGTGCTTACATAATCTCCGCATAGGGGATGCCCCCTAATACCCCGATGACGACATTTGGGTTAAAGGGGAAGATTGTACCCAAAGCTATTGTTATGGTGGGATTCCGTTGTGGGTAGCCTTTATAGAGTGCTAAGTCGGGGGGGCCCTCATCAGTCACCTGACGGTGACAGCTTAAAGTTTGCAAAGCAAACTTAAAAGAATTCTCCGAATTCTTTATTCTC
>JAFYPA010000082.1 GCA_017560085.1 Clostridia bacterium | reverse complement strand
GACATCTCTTGAATTTTTAGCCGATAAGCGCTCGTGCGAGGTTGGACTCGAATACGAGTCCCCAGCAATCGTGGGTTTCTCTTTCGTATTCCGTGTACTTTACGTCTGCTCCTGCTTTTTTAAGTGCAGTGTTCAGTTCACGGGCATTCTCAACGCCTACCTCGGTATCCTTTGCACCGTGGTAAAGAAGAACCTTTTTGCCCGCAAGCGAATTCATTTCGTCAGGATTTGCAAAGCAGGCAATTGCCGCAATATTTTTTATAAGCTTTGGATGCTTTACCGCAAATTCCAACGCAGCTGTACCGCCCGTTGAATAACCAACAACGGAAACATCAGTGGAATCACCGCCGAAGTATTCGCAAGCCTTGGGAAGAAGCTCTGCAACAGCATTAAGGAATTTTGTCTCAGCGATAGAGTCTGTATAGTTCTTTCCGTAGGAGAGGCTTATATTCACGAGCTTTTCACTCTTCGGGCACTGCGGAGCAAGAATGATTGCATTGACAGGCTCGTTGCCCGAAATCCATGAGTTGTATATTGACTCAAGCATATCGGGAGTATTCTTAACCTGCTTTACATTATCGTTTCCGCGCTGATACTCCGATCCGAGCCAGAGAATTACGGGGTAATTCATTGACTTATCGTAGTCAGGCGGAGTTATCATTCTGAAGGGTAACGTATAGCCGTCGTTTGTGGTATATGAGTAGCTGTTTGTGTAACTGATATACTCGGAATAGGTCGGGTCGGGTATTTCTACCGTCTGGCCCTCGTTCAAAGCAAAGAGTACCTTTGCACCTTCCTCATAAAGGATACCCCCAATCTCAAACTTTTCGAGGATTGTGTGGTCGAAGGGTACATCGTTCGAGTAAGACAGTGCATATATACCAAAGTTAGCGCCGTAATACTGGATGTAAGTATTGTTCTTAAGTCTCGGAACTGATTCTCTGTTCCATGCACCCGTATGATGCATTCTGTGGAGTGCTCTGTCAAAGATATTGTCCTCTATGTAAAACTCCTCAGCGGCGTTGGTATGGCACCAGCTCTTGATGTGGGCGGCACTTCCCTTGTCGGGTCTCTGCTCTCCCCAACCGTAGCCCGAAAAACGCATTATGTTATTTTTAACATGGACGTTCTTCATTTTACTCTTGTTGCCTGCTTCCTGTCTTGAGAGGAAATATTCTACGCTGTAGGTGTTGTATTCAAGGAGGTTATTGGTGTAGAAAATATCGTACATTTCATAGTACTTGTTTTCACCTCTGACCTGATGTGTTACGCCCGCATCGTAGCTTTGGTAGATGTAGCAGTTATCAACGGTATATCCGTGGCATCCGCCGTAGATTTCAACCGCGTTTCCGAGACGGGTAACTCTGCCCGAGGTTTCATCGTAGTACTGAATACCTCCGCCAATCCAGCCGAATTCGCAGTTTGTTACGGTGAGGTTATCAACCGTCCCAGAAGCAATGCCGTGAACACCTGCGTGCTTTATGCAAAGGTTATCAATCGTTACATTGTCACCGCCGATTGAAATTCCCGAAACTCTGGGGTTGAATTCAATTGTATTATAGATTTTTGCGGGATTTCCCTTGTCGCTTCTAAGATAAAGATAGCCTACGTTTTCCGCCTTTCCCACCTGCGGGACGCCCTTGATAACAGCAGTTGCTTCGCAGAAGAAGTCAAGGTCGTTATCAAGCTGCTCTGACAATACAAAATCAACACCGGGAGCTTCTCTGAGGACGAACTTTTTTTCAACGATATTCCATGTGGGAATCTCCTTATATGCAACGGCTTCACCGTCGTTGAAGAAGATACCGCCTATGTCAATCATCTGCTCCTCATAGCGCCAGATATTGTTTTCCTTGTCGTAAAGAGTCCATTTCTTCGGGTCAGTGCCGTCCACCTTGCTTGCGTACATTTTGGGCTTTTCGCCTTCACCGTATGCACCGTATGTTACCCCCGGCTGAGCTGTCCAGTTGCCTCTGAAAAGGTCACCTCTTCTGAAAAGGACGATGTCGCCCTCCTTGACGATTTCCTCGGTGCGCTGTACACTTTTGAAGGGAGAATCCGGGCTTGTTCCGCTGTTTTTGGAGTCGTTACCGTTGTTTGAAATATAATATACGGTTTTGCCCGTAAGGTCTATTTCGTCATTTGTATTGAGGATTTCCTGCTTTCGCTGCTCGGAAAGTCTGTCAAGCTCTGCAAGATAGGCTTCGTCGGCAAAGTCAAGGTAGAATTCCTTTGGCTCGCCAATCGGGGCATATTCTGTAATTACGTCCTTTTGCTTGCTGTATTCGGGGCCTTTTTCCTGCTCACTGATTTCGTCAGGAGCGGATTTTCCTTTAAGGATACCTGGCTTTTTTACATCCTCGGTGACTGTTGTATTATCGGATGAGTCGGTCTGAATTACCTCATTACCGTTTTTTGAGCAGGATACTGCAGAAAATACAACGGTAAAAGCTAAAACTCCGGCTATAAGCTTTTGAATTTTACTCATTTCGTTTTAATCGTTCTTTATGAAGTAAATCTTCGCATCGGTTTCACCGTAGGTTTTGGTGATGACGTCAATGATTTCTTCGTTATAGATGCGTCTTCCCTTTTCGTTGCCTGCAATTCCGTACTGACCGCCTTCAAACTGTACATAGGTATTATTCTTGAATATAGGTCTGAATACGTCCATTTCGGCGCCCGCCTGAATCATCATATATCTGCTCTTGATGAAGATATTATCTTCAATTACATAGTTCTGTGCACGGTTTGTGGAAATCCAGCCCTTGATATGTGCGGGAGTGTCCTTGTCGGGTCTCTGGTCGCCCCAGCCGAAGCCTGCGTCTATGCAGAGGTTGTTCTTCATAAGTACATTTCTCATATGGCTGGGATTGCCCTCGTTGCCCTTTCCGAGGAAGTATTCGATGGAATAGGATGAGGTTTCGATAAGGTTATTGGTGTATGCAATGTTTTCCATGCGAATAATATTATCCTCGTTTACCGCAGACTGATGAGTGATTGCGGCATCGTAAACCTGATAGAAATAGCAGTTATCAACAGTGTAATCTACCGCGTTACCGTAAAGCTCTACTGCATTACCGTATCTTGTGGGATGAGGTCTGCCGAAGATATTTTCTGCCTGAATGGAGCCGCCTATCCAGCCGAATTCACAATTGGTTACGGTAATTCCGAAGTTACCACCGCAGGCACCGTGTGCACCGCCGTACTTAATGCAGAGGTTATCAACACGGGTATTTCTTCCCATTCTGATAACATGTACCTTTACGAGAAGCTCTATGCCGTCGAATCTTTCGGAGGGGTTACCCTTATCGGAATAGAGGTATACTCTCTTTGCTCCCATATAATCGTGGAAGAAATCGAGGTCGTGACAGAGGTCGTGGTAGTCGAGGAACTTTTCGTGTGTTTCAAGGTTGAGTGTGGGTACTTCCTCGGGATTAAAGCCATTGTCACGGCATATTTTACCCCAGGTATCGTTATCTGTTTTAACCTTCATAACCTTGCGAGCGCAGGATTCGCCGTCGTTGAATACAAGAGTACCTACATCCTCGGAAAGCTCCATATCGTAAACGTATACGTTGGGAGCATCTGTGAGTGTCCAGGTGCCTGTCTTTGCGGCATTGCAGGGAGATGCATAGATTTTCGGCTTTTCGCCTTCACCGTATGCACCGAAGGTCAGGCCTTCCTTACCCATAATTCCGCCTCTGTATACACCGCCTCTTTCAAAGAGAATTGCGTCGCCGGGCTTAAAGTCGTAGCCTGAAACCTTTGCATTTGTTCTCCATGCGGTTTCGGGAGTAAGACCGTCGTTATCGTCACAACCCTTTTCGGAAATATAGTACTTTGTGCCCTTGATTTCAAGGTTGTCCTCTGTGTTTCTTATCTGAAGCTTACGGAGCTCTGCCATTACTTCAAATTCGTGAAGCTTTTCCTTTGTTATGTATTTCATTTTTATGTCCTCTCTTTTTTATTAGTCAATATAGAATACTTCAGCGTTTGTGTCGCCAAGGCCGAGCTTTATTGTATATTCTCTTGCATCGGCATATACCTGTCTGGGCTGGGGCGGATTTACGCCTACGTTACCGAAGCTTCCACCCAATTTCTGGATGTAAACATTATTACGCATTACGGGAACGCCTTCCTTGTTAAGACAGCCAACCTGAAGAAGGTCGTGTGTGCTGTAGAAGAATACGTTGTTTTCCACAACATAATTTATGCAGGGATTCTGTGAGTTCCAGCTCTTGATATGAGCGGGGGTTTCGGGATTGTATCTCTGCTTGCCCCATCCGCAGCCTGCATCAACCATAAAGTTCTTGCCGATGTAGAAATCCTTCATAATACTCTTGTTTGTTCCGATATCAGAGAAGGAAAGGAAGTACTCGATTGAATATGTGGAGGTTTCGATGAGGTTGTTTGTATATTTTACGTTTATCATCTCCTGATGACGTCCCGTAGCATCTGTCTGATGTGTGATTGCGGCATCGTATACCTGATAGAAGTAGCAGTTATCAACGGTGTAGTCCTTGCATCCGCCGTAGATTTCAACGCCGTTTCCGTATCTTGTTACATAGCCGATTCTGTTGGGATTTCCGTGGTTATAGTGCTGAATTGCACCGCCTATCCAGCCGAATTCGCAGTTCTGAACGGTAAGACCTTCGGTTGTTCCGCTTCCTACGCCGTGAGCTCCGCAGTATTTAATGCAGAGGTTGTCAATGGTGATGTTCTTCTTACCTGCGCAGGCAATTGTATTTCTCTTGGGGAGAATTTCAATTGAATTGTAGATTGCACCGGGGTTGCCCTCGTCACAGCGGAGAATAACGTAGCCTGTATTTGTGCAGGCGGGGCTGATAAGCGGTACTCCGTTTATAAGCTCCTTTGTACAGGCCTGATGGAATGCGAGGTTTACGGTTGCTTCCTTTTCTATATCAAAATCAACATCGTGCTTATCTCGTACAACGAACTTGCCGTTAACATAGGACGGAACGAGCTTTATTGCGTGTGCCTCGCCCTCGTTGAATACAAGTGTACCCGTATCGGGGATTTCCTTTTTAAGACGCCAGAGATGCTTTTCCTCGTTTATGCATTCCCAGTTGTCTGCACCCGCGAAGTTTTCGTACCAGCCGTAAATTTCGGGCTTATTGCCTTCGCCGTAAGCGGAGTAGGTTACACCGGGCTGACATATAATCTGTCCTCTGAAGATTTGTCCTCTCTTAAGGAATACTGCATCTCCCTCGCAAAGCTCGGTTGTTGAAACCTTTTCAAGAGTGAGCCAGGATGTTTCGGGGGTAAGACCGTCGTTGTTGTCGTTGCCCTCGTTGGAAACATAGTAGGCTTTGCCCTTGAACTTTACGTTTGTCTTGGTGTTTCTGATTCTGTCACGCATCATATCCTGCTGTGCTGTTAGGTATGCGCGGTATTTTTCTGTTAATCTTTCCATATTGACCTCCAAAATCTAACAGATTTATTATAATACTTTTATAGTGTATCACAAATTTTTGTATACTTCAACACCAAATTAACATTTTTAGTAAAAACGACGATTTATTATCCGAATAGCACAGTAAACAGCAAATAATCTTATGCGTTTTATATACAAATTCTCTTATCTTTATTATTGACATACGGAATTATTTATGGTACAATTATTATATATAAATATATTTATCCACGGGAGAAAAAACATGGAAAAGAAAATTAACATTACTATCTTTAATGAAAACTATCACGACAGTAACGACTACTGTGTAAGACACTATCCCAACGGTATGCACAATGCCATCAAGAAGGGACTTGAGGTTGATCCCTGCTTCAACATCACAATCGCTACTCAGGATATGGAAGAATGCGGTCTTACAGACGAGGTTATCAATAACACAGATGTTATGTTCTGGTGGGGTCACATAAAGCACAACGAAGTACCCGATCACATTGTAAACAAGGTACACCAGAGAGTTCTTAAGGGTATGGGTCTTGTTGTACTTCACTCGGGACATTTCTCAAAGATATTCAAGAAGCTTATGGGTACAGGATGCGACCTTAAGTGGAGATGCTCCAACGACAAGGAAAGATTCTGGTGTGTAAATCCTTCTCACCCCATTGCTAACGGTATTCCTCAGCAGTTTACACTCGATCAGGAGGAAATGTACGGTGAGCACTTTGATATTCCCGCTCCCGATGAGCTTGTATTTATCAGCTGGTTCAGCGGCGGTGAGGTATTCAGAAGCGGATGCACATTCAGAAGAGGTAACGGTAAGATATTCTACTTCAGACCCGGTCACGAATCCTGCCCCTCCTACAACAACGAATATGTTCTTAAGGTGTTGAGAAATGCTGCTCACTGGGCTTGCCCCGCGGAAGCTACATTCCAGCACTACGGCAAGTTCGACAGCCTTGAAAATCCCGAAGTTCAGTAATATGGCAAGTGTTAAGCTTATAGGCTTTGACATTGGCGGTACGAAATGTGCTTCCATAGTCGGCACTGCAAATACCGAGAACGGTGATATTTCAATAGATTACAGAGTTCAGATTGAAACTCCCAAGGGTACAGACCCATACAAGGTTTTCGATATGCTTTGCGATTCTGTAAAGGATTACCTTGACGGTGCTGTTGCCATCGGAATCAGCTGTGGCGGTCCCTTGAACAGTAAGACGGGTGTTATACTCTCCCCTCCCAATCTTGTCGGATGGGATAATATTAAGGCTGTTGATTACGTTTCGGAAAAGACGGGAATTCCCACGGCTATTCAGAACGATGCTAATGCCTGTGCTCTTGCCGAATGGAAATTCGGTGCGGGCAGAGGTTATTCCAATCTTGTATTTTACACCTTTGGAACGGGCTTCGGTGCGGGACTTATTCTCGACGGAAGACTTTATGCGGGCACAAATGACAATGCGGGCGAGATTGGTCACGTCAGACTCTCGGAGTACGGTCCTGTAGGATACGGAAAGAGCGGCTCGGTTGAAGGCTTCTGCAGTGGTAGCGGTATTGCGAAAATCGGTCAGAATCTTGCTCTCGAAAAGCTTCAGATGGGTAAGACGGTTGATTTCTGTCCCGATGGTGATATTTCTAAAATTACTGCAAAAACTCTTGCCATTGCCGCTGAAAACGGTGACGAAACCGCAATTAAGGCTTATGAGATATCTGCAAGAATGCTTGGTCGTACCTGCAGTATGACTATTGATATTCTGAATCCCGAGGTTATTGTAATCGGTAGTGTTTTCCAGAGAAGCGAAAAGCTTTTCAGAAAAATCATGGAGAAAACGGTCAATGAGGAGGCTTTAAGTCTTTCCGCGTCCGTTTGTAAAATCGTTCCCGCCGAGCTCGGCGACAAAATCGGAGATTACGCCGCTCTTGCGGTGGCGCTCAACAGGTATACACAAATCAACAAGTAAACGAAGAAAGGAAAACGACATGACAGAACTTCTTATCAGGTACCCCCAGCTTAGCCTCTGCAAGGAGGATATTCTCAAGGCAGCTGACGCAATGGAGGCTTGTTACAAGAAAGGCGGAAAGATTCTTCTCTGCGGAAACGGCGGAAGTGCCGCTGACTGCGAGCATATTTCCGGTGAGCTTCTTAAAGGATTCCTCTCCAAGAGACCTCTTCAGTATGATGACAGAAATAAGCTTTATGATGTTATGGCTTATGACGAGGCTACTTCAATGTCCAACAAGCTTCAGAGAGCCGTTCCCTGCATTCCGCTTACTTCTCTCAGTGCTTCTATAACAGCATTTGCAAATGATGTTGACCCCAATATGGCATTTGCACAGCTTACATATGCTCTCGGTGGAGACAAGGACATTCTTATCGGTCTTTCTACATCGGGCAATTCCGAAAATGTAGTCAATGCTCTTAAGGTTGCAAAGGCTATGGGTATGGTAACAATTGCGTTCACAGGTAACAAGCCCAACACTGAGTGCTCAAGAGTTGCAGACATTACAATTCACGCACCCGCAAGCGAAACATACCTTATTCAGGAGCTTCACCTTCCCATTTATCACTATCTCTGCGCAGAGCTTGAAAGAAGAGTATTCTGATTTATTTCATAAAAGTAAGGAGGTTTTGCCTTATCGCAGAATCTCCTTATTTTAAATAAGCAATTTAGAAAAGGACGACGAAATGCCATCACTTGCAGAAAAAATAAGACCGCACAGCTTTGATGAGGTTGTGGGTCAGAAGCATCTTATAAACAAAGGAAGCCTTTTCCGCAATGTTATAGAAAGCGGAAATATTCCGAATATGATATTCTACGGTCCTCCCGGTACGGGCAAGACTACCGTTGCTGAAATTATTGCGAAGAGCAGTAACAGAACAATCCGCAAGCTTAATGCCACCACCTGCTCTCTTGCAGACGTAAAGGCTGTTTGTGAGGAGACGGGCTCTGTATTCGGTGAAAGCGGTATTCTGCTATATCTTGACGAAATTCAGTATTTCAACAAGAAGCAGCAGCAGTCCCTCCTTGAATACATGGAGGACGGCAGAATTACTCTTATAGGTGCTACAACCGAAAATCCTTACCACGCAATATATGCGGCTGTTCTCTCCCGCTCAAGCATATTTGAGTTCAAGGCTGTTGACTCGGACGAGATTGCCAAGGCTTTGTACCCTGGTTATGAAATTCTCAAGAACGAATACAAAACAGAGGAGTGTGCCGACATTGATGCGGTAATCAAGGAAATAGCCTACAGATGCTCCGGAGACGTCCGTCGTGCTGTGGGTACACTTGAGCTCTGCTTCCTCGGTACAAGCGGTAATATGACCGTATCCGACGTAGATTCGGCTATTTCAAGCTTTGGTCTTAAAATGGACAAGGACGGCAATGAGCATTACGACCTTTTATCGGCTCTGCAAAAATCTGTCAGAGGCTCGGATGAGAATGCGGCTTTGTTTTATCTTGCAAGGCTTCTTGAGGGCGGAGATTTACTTTCGCCTTGCAGAAGAATTATGATTATGGCTTGTGAGGACATCGGACTTGCGTATCCGCAGGCAATCCCGATTGTTAAGGCGTGTGTAGACATTGCTCTTCAGGTTGGGCTTCCCGAGGCTTCCCTTCCCCTTTCCGATGCGGTAATCCTGCTTGCAACAGCTCCGAAATCCAATTCGGGACACGATGCATATGCAAGGGCGGCGGCAGACGTTAGAAGCGGTCTTGGCGTAAGAGTTCCCGATTATTTAAGGGATTCCACACAGCCGTCCGCAAACAAGAATGCAGATTACAAATATCCCCACGTTTTCCCGAATCACTATGTAAAGCAGCAATATCTGCCCGATGAAATCAAGAACAGAGTTTACTATGAATATGGTGAAAACAAAACAGAGCAGGCTGCAAAGGCATACTGGGAAAAAATCAAGAAATAAAAAAGGCACTCCGAGGAAAAATCGGAGTGCTTATCTTTTTTAATGGGATGCAAAAAGGGTGTTATAATCAACTATGTATCTGAACTCAATTACGTCATCGGTATTTACAACGGTATCAGCCGCGCCAAGCTCAGCAAGGCTTCCATTTACGAAAAACATCCATCCGGAGGTAGGACCGCAGTCGCCTTCGTAGAAGTTTCCTATGCCCTTGAAATAAACTCCCGTGCCGTCAAAGTGAAATTTGTTTTCCTTAAATACAGAGGTAACAAGGTCATATGCCGTAGTTCCTTCCTTACATTTACCGCTTTCTTGAAGGATGATACTGCTCTGAGGGACGATATCTCTCTTTTCGGGCTTAATGGCATATGCTTCGTTGTCAAGGTTGGAAATTATTTCAGAGCAATCTATAATGACTTTATAGGGTACGGTACCCTCTTCTTTGGCTTCTTTTTTACCGCAGGAAGAAAATGCAAAAACAGTAACGAGCGAAAGAAGTACAAGTGAAAATGTAATGATTCTTTTCATAATAAACCTCCCGAAAAAGTAAAAATCCGAATGCTACTGCATCCGGACTTTGGTGGGAGCTATAGGGATCGAACCTATGACCTCCTGCTTGTAAGGCAGATGCTCTCCCAGCTGAGCTAAGCTCCCGTATTGTGTTCTGATTTCGGACTTGGTGGGAGCTATAGGGATCGAACCTATGACCTCCTGCTTGTAAGGCAGATGCTCTCCCAGCTGAGCTAAGCTCCCATATTGCCGTCCTCAACAGAACATTGATATTATACCACAAACATTTGGATTTGTCAAGAGTAAATTTCAATTTTTTTGGACTTTTTTCAAGTTTTCTCAAATTTTTTCTGACAGAAAAATACACACCCCGCCCCCTAATAATGTCGGGAAGCGGAGTGAATATGAGGAGTGTTAATTTACTCCAACAAGTCTTGAATTAGTGGCAGATGCACTTTTCTGTATCCTTGTCAAAGATGTGAGCAAGGTTCATATTGAATGCGATCTTGAGGCTGTCGCCGGAAACTGCCTTGGATCTACCGGAGATTCTACCGATAACAGGATATTCATCAAGTGTAAGGTAGAGGTATGTTTCAGCACCCATGTCTTCCTTAACGTCAACCTGAGCTGTGCAGCCCCATTCTTCGCCGTAGAGCTGGAGACCGAGATCGTCATCACGAACGCATTCGGGTCTGATACCTACGATAACTTCCTTACCAACGTATTCCTGAAGCTCTTCGCTTGCAGACTTTTCTGCGGGAAGCTTGAATTCGTTGGAGCCGATTGTAGCGTAGATGTTGTCACCCTTCTTGGAGAGTGTAGCATTGAGGAAGTTCATCTGAGGTGTTCCGATGAAGCCTGCTACGAACATATTGCAGGGCTTATCATAAAGCATCTGAGGTGTATCAACCTGCTGAATAAGACCGTCCTTCATAACTACGATTCTGGTAGCCATTGTCATAGCTTCGATCTGGTCATGTGTTACGTAGATAAATGTTGTACCGAGTCTCTTGTGGAGCTTGGTGATTTCTGTTCTCATCGCTGCTCTGAGCTTAGCATCGAGGTTGGAAAGCGGTTCGTCAAGAAGGAATACCTTAGGTTCACGAACGATAGCTCTACCGAGCGCAACTCTCTGTCTCTGACCACCGGAAAGAGCCTTAGGTCTTCTGTCGAGAAGGTGTGCGATGTCGAGGATTCTTGCAGCTTCTTCAACTCTTCTCTTGATTTCTTCCTTGGGAGTCTTTCTGAGCTTAAGACCGAATGCCATGTTTTCGAATACTGTCATATGAGGATAAAGAGCATAGTTCTGGAATACCATCGCGATGTCTCTGTCCTTAGGAGCTACGTCGTTAACGAGTCTGTCGCCGATGTAGAGCTCGCCTTCTGTGATTTCTTCAAGACCGGCAATCATACGAAGTGTGGTTGACTTACCGCAACCGGAAGGACCAACGAGAATGATAAATTCCTTGTCCTTGATTTCAAGACAGAAATCGTTAACAGCTG
>JAFYPA010000081.1 GCA_017560085.1 Clostridia bacterium | reverse complement strand
TGCTCTTTCGATTTTCCTTGTACCGCTTGAAATAGGTGCAACGGTTATGTTCCTTGTGGGCGCACTTATGCTTATAGTAGGTATGGGTATGTTCCAGCTTGGTGCCGAAATTGCTATGACTCCGCTCGGTGAAGGTATCGGTATTCAGCTTACCAAATCCAGAACGAGAATCGCTATTGCGGTTATAAGCTTTATTATGGGTGTGCTTATCACCATTGCAGAGCCCGATTTGCAGGTTCTTTCCGAGCAGGTGCCGGGAGTTGATAATTACATTCTTATACTCACGGTTGCCCTTGGTGTAGGTGCATTTCTTGCGACGGCGGTACTGAGAATTATTCTCAAGATTGATTTGTCAAAGCTGTTATTTGTTCTCTATCTCGGCTTACTTTTGCTTTCATTGTTTGTTCCCAAGCAGTTTCTGTCCATTGCATTTGACTCCGGCGGAGTTACCACGGGACCTATAACCGTTCCATTTATTATGGCAATGGGTGTAGGTATATCAATGATCCGAGGCGACAAAAACGCTTCAAACGACAGCTTCGGTCTTGTTGCTCTTTCGAGTATCGGACCTATTCTTGCCGTTATGATACTCAGCTTTTTCTGTGTTCCGCACGAGGTTTCAAGCGAAACTCCCATTCCCAACGTTGAAACAATGCGTGATGTTGCAAAGGCATTTGCTTATGAGATTCCGCATTTTATAAAGGAGGTTGCGATATCGCTTCTTCCCATCATCGGAATGTTTGTGATTTTCCAGCTTTTGACCCACAGATATCATTTCCGTCAGAAGCTTCGTATTATCATGGGCTTCGTTTATACTTATCTCGGACTTGTGCTTTTCCTTTGCGGAGTTAATGTTGGATTTGCACCTGTAGGCTCACTTCTCGGAAGCTACCTTGCTATGGGTACATATCAGAAATGGCTTTTGATTCCCATCGGAATGCTTATCGGTTATTTTATAGTCAAGGCAGAGCCTGCAATTCAGATTCTCAACAAGCAGGTTCAGACTGTTACAGAAGGCTCGATTTCGGCAAAATCCATGAACAGATGTATGTCGATAAGTGTATCCATAAGTCTTGGACTTGCAATGCTCAGAGTTCTTACCGGAATTCCGATTGGATTTATTGTTATTCCCGGTTATGTAATAGCACTTATTCTTTCAAAATTCGTGCCCAAAATTTTTGTCGGTATCGCCTTTGACTCCGGTGGAGTTGCAAGCGGTCCCATAACCTCAACCTTTCTCCTCCCCCTTTGTATCGGCGCTTGCTCTCAGTCGGGCGGAGATATTATGACGGATGCATTCGGTGTTGTGGCACTTGTTGCTCTTACTCCCCTTATTGCTATTCAGATTATGGGTGTATGCTACCGAATCAAGCTTGCTAAATCCGAAGCTACTACTGTTGTTCTTCCCGATGATGATGCGGCTATTGTTGAATT
This sequence comes from Clostridia bacterium, assembly GCA_017560085.1. Taxonomy (GTDB): domain Bacteria; phylum Bacillota; class Clostridia; order Oscillospirales; family CAG-382; genus SIG622. The sequence goes on along the minus strand of JAFYPA010000081.1, from coordinate 42,917 downwards.
TGAGGAGGAAATTATATGAGTGAAAACAACACAATTATGTCATTCAGAGTTCTTATACTTGTAACTACTCCGAAGCTTTCTGAATTGGCTACGGAATACTTCAAAAGAAAAGACCTTCCGATACACTACAAGCTGAATGCTGTCGGTACAGCACCGAGTGATATACTTGATATTCTCGGTATCGGTACCTCGGAAAAATCCGTGATTCTCTGTATGGTACGAAAGGATATAGCGGATGTAATACTCAGAGAGCTTTATGTTGAGCTTATGTTTGGTGTTCCCGGAAACGGAATAGCCTTTACCCTTCCCTTGGGTGCTGCCAACAAAAAGCTTATGAATATGATGAACGGAATGTCTGACGATAATTTTAAATCTGACGGAAAGGAAGAGCTTATAATGTCTGAAATAAAAAGAGTTATGATTGCAGCAGTAATCAATCCCGGCTTCAGTGAAGAGGTTATGAAGGCCGCCAAGGGTGCAGGTGCAAGAGGCGGTACGGTTATTCACGGCAGAGGCGTTACAGATGATGAAGCTGTAAATCTCTGGGGTCTCGGACTTCAGGAGGAAAAGGAAATCGTAATGATTGTTACAGAAACGGAAAACAAGCTTGCTATAATGAACGCAATAAGCGAGTCTTGTGGTGTTAACACCGATGCACAAGGATTTGTTGTATCTCTTCCCATTGATACTGTAATAGGCATCAGAAACAACTGATAAATCAAAATCCCCGACGAAAAAGCTCGTCGGGGATATTTTTATAAGCATTGTATTTCAGACATTTGTCTTTTCTTTCTCTCTTTCCTCTGTCATATCGGCGGAAACATCATCGATATTGATGCAGGATTCGTGAGGGATAGGCTTCCATGTGACCTTCATAAAGAGTGCTATGTACATGGAAACAGTTCCTATGATGTCAAACAGAGGCCAGGTGAATGCAAACCACGCCTTTTTCAGAAGGCTCATCTTCTTTATACGCTTTCTTTCCATGATAAAGACATAAATCGCTTCAATCATAGCCACAAAGTGATTTCCCAGTCGCCAGCTGATTCTCCACCAGAAAACGGTAAAGAGAGTTACGAAAAATCCCTTATGGATATAACAAGCTATATAAAGAGCACCTACAATAATTCTTCTTGCCCAGGCAAAAAGAGTTCTCGGTGTTATAAGCATAAAGACATCAAAAGCCATAAATCTGTTTTTAAAGTCCTTGGCGGTAAACATATTTACAAACAGCTGAAGTCCTGATTCCACAAAGGCGAGAATATGTCCCTTTGCCCATCTGATTCGCTGTCTGAGAGCTATTTTAAGGCAGGTGGGCTGTTCGTCATAGAATTCTGCAGAATCGTTATAGGATATTGGATATCCTTGTGCAACGGCATCGGCTGTGAATGCTCTGTCCTCCGTGAGAGAGGTATATTTCCAGCCGTCCTTTACAAGCTCGCTTGCGAAAAGGAAGCCCGTACCCTGAATGTTTGTGGCAAGTCCGAAAACAGAACGGGCTCTGTGAGTTTTTCTTATTGTACGGAGCCAATGAATCGCATAAGATGCGGAAATCCAGTTTTCATCGAAATTCTTTGTGTTTCGGTAGGATGTTATAATCTTCTCGCCCTCATCGAAGGACTCGTTCATTCTTGTTACATAATCGGATTTAAGAAGATTATCGGCATCGAAAATAAAGTAACCGTCAAAGGAGAGTCTGCCGTAGTCCTCCTCAATTCTGTCGAGCAAAAATTGAAGTGCAAAGCCCTTTGTTTTGTTTTCCTCATCAAAACGTTCATAGCACACTGCACCGTTTTTTCTGACTATTTCTGCGGTGTTATCGGTACAGTTATCGGCAACGACGAAGGTTGTTATAAGCTCTGCGGGATAATCCTGCTTTTTTATACTGTCAATAAGGTTTCCTATTACAGTCGATTCGTTTCTTGCCGCGATAAGTATTGCATATTTATGCTGCTTTTTTGCGCTCCTGAATCTTCGGGTGGTGAAAAATCCGACAATTATATATAAGGTTTTATACAGAAGAAGAATTGTAATTATATGTCCCCAGCAATTCTTGAGAGTTTTTGCAATTTCAAAGGCATTCATGCTTTCGAAATTGGTAACATTCCAGAAGGTCTGACAAATATTACTGATTTTGTCGGGGATATAGGATATCAAATAATCAAAAAGACGGGAAATCAACGAAATAATTGAATCCAATTCGCATCTCCTTTCAAAACAGATTCTGAAATTTATTCATAATTAAATTTATTATAACACAAAGATACAAATATGTCAAGTTATCGACAGTATTTTCCTGAAATTACAGATGGAATAAAATATTACCGCACAGAAAAAGTCACCCGTCAAAGCAGGTGACTTATTGCATTATTTCTTTTTTACATTGCCCTGACTGAATGCCGCCTTTGTATAGCCCTCATTTGCTTCAAATTCGGCTCTCCACTTCTTATAGGACTCCTCGTATACCTCGTCGGGAATGTCCGCATTTCCCTTTGAACAGCAAGGAACAAGCATATCGCCTGCGACCCTGGAATCTGTACAGGTGGTATCGTTTCTCCACTTTTCTCTCTCGTCCTTATTGCGAAGATTGGGGATATCCATAGGAATGCCGCCCGCAAGCACTGATCTGTATGCGAACATACCGGGAAGGAACATATCAAGAGCTTCGTATATGTCAATATAATCGGCATTCTCATTTCCGAGAACCTTTTCAACGAAATTCCATATTGAGTAATAGTCAGAGCCACCATGACCAAAGTACTGAGTTACATTTTCATCGGCCTTTGGAACATAGGTTTCGGGCTCAATTCTTGAATACTGACCGCTGTATTCATCAGCGTTGATATAGATTCTGCTGTATGCGTCATTCTTGGCATCTTCTCTTGCGGATTCCATTCTTCCCTTTGAGCCGTATACGGAATACCAGATGGAATTCTTATAAAGACCGCCGTGAATACTCTTGATGATACCGCCGTTTTCAAGTGTTATCATTTCGATGCCGAAGCTTCCGCTCTTGTTGCCCACCTTGAGATTTCTTTCGTTTTTCGTTCCCTCAAAGCCTACGACCTTAACGGGGCGAAGTCCGGTAATATGGATGATAGGGCCTATGGAATGTGTGCAATAGAAGTTTGCATACATATTATTTCTCCAATGAGTTTTATCACCATAGGTTATGCTCGGCCAGATACTTTCACAATTATGAATATATTCGCATTCGCCGTATTCAAATTCACCAATTTTGCCTTCCTTGTAGAGACGGCACATTTCGTAGGGTGCAAGCATATAGCAGTAGTTTTCACCGTAGCCGTAAACAAGACCGGTTTCCTCTATGGTTTCTATAAGCTCAACAGCTTCCTTAATTGTCTGCACAGGAAGACATTCAGAATATACGTGCTTGCCTTTTTTAAGGGCCTTTATTGCAAAGGGGGCGTGCTCGTTTGCGTAGTTTGCGAGGACTACGGCATCCATATCGTGCTCAATAAATTCGTCAAAATTATTGTAGAATGTAATGTTAAGGTCGAGATGAGCCTCCTTCTGTCTGTCAAGACCCTCCTGCCATTTATCGCATATTGCAACCACCTCTGCATTGGATGCGATTGCACAGTAGTTAATCATACTTGTGCCTCTGTAGGCACCCATAACGCCGATTCTTACTTTTTTCATAGCTGTCCTCCGTTATATTTTTTATTTTATTATAACAAGTAATTATGAATAATTAAATAGAAATTTTCCACTCAATAATATAATTTAGTGACATTATAAAAAAAAGAAAAGGGACAATACAAATTGCCCCTCGTCAAAAATCATTTATTAAGCTTTTCAATAAGATCGGCAGCTTCATCCAGCTCGGGAGTGATTGCTTCCTCGATTCTTCCGCTGTCAGCAAGAGCCGTAACCTTGGGATTAATGGGAAGCTTTGCGAGTGTTGCAAGCATATGAGCATCCGCAACGGAGGGCTTATCGGAATGGCCGAAAATATCAATCTTCTTTCCGCAATCGGGACAAACTACATAACTCATATTTTCTACAATACCGAGAACCTCTACATTCATCTTAGTCGCCATATTAACGCACTTTGATACAACCATAGATACGAGGTCCTGAGGAGTTGTAACCACAACCGCCGCATCAATCGGAATAGACTGGAAAACAGTAAGCGGAACGTCACCTGTTCCGGGAGGCATATCAACGAACATATAGTCTACCTCATCCCAGAGAGCCTCTTCCCAGAACTGCTTTACTGCACCTGCGATAACGGGTCCTCTCCAGATAATGGGAGTTTCCTCATCCTCAAGCATAAGGTTTGCGGAAACGATATCAATGCCCATTCTTGACTTTGCGGGAAGCATAAGACCGTCCTCTGTTGCTGTGAGAATTCCGGAAAGGCCGAAGTTCTTGGGGATGGAGGGTCCTGTGATATCCGCATCGAGAATTGCTACCTTATAGCCCTTACGAGCCATTGCAACGGCAAGAAGGGATGTAACGGTGGACTTACCAACGCCGCCCTTACCGCTGGCTACTGCGATAACGTGTTTGATTTTTGATTTTTCATGAAGCTTAAAAAGGAGATCGTCCTTCTTCTTCGATGAACAGTTTGAGCTGCAGGTACTGCAGTTATGTGTACAACCTGACACTTTATATACTTCCTTTCAATTATAAATTTCTTGATTATCCGATTTTACGCTTGATAATTATGATTTTATATACATCAAGCTCGGCAATATCGTCGTAAACCTCATCGGTGAGTATATCAGTGTATTTTCCGCCGAGCTTTACGGTTTTCTTTTCCTCGCTGAAGTTCATTATGAAAACATATTCGTTTTCGCCGTCGTTACGGGATTTTACGCTTACTCCCTCGGGAATATCGGAAAGAAGGGGCTCTGCCTTGATGTCCTTGAATACAGCATCGTAGAAGTCGAAAATTGCCTTCTTGTCGATTCTTGCGCCTATATAGTATGCCTTACCCTTGCCGAAGTTATTAACGGTTATTGCAGGCATTCCCGCATAAAATTCACTTGAATATTCCGCAAGTGCGGTTGCGCCCTCAAGGTGAAGAAGCTCAGCTATTTCGACAGCTCTTATTTCACCGGAAAGTCCGAGAGAATTTTCATTGTATCTGATGCCTACACTCTGACTCGGGAAGAGTGCGTCCGTTTCTTCATTCCAGATTCCGAACAGCTCACGAAGTCCGCCGCCGGGGAAGCCACCGAGAAGAACGAGGTCTGTTTCGTCAACATATGCTGTATTGTATGTGCATACGAGAGTACCGCCGTTTGAAACATATTCCTTGAGCTTTTCAGCAACGCCGTCGTAAAGCATATACATCATGGGAGCTGCTACGATATCGTATTTTGAAAGATCGTCATATGGAGGAATAATATCGCAGTTGTAGCCCTTATCGTGGAAATAGCTGTAGTGCTTAAGGCAGGTATCAAGATACTTCTTGTTTGCGTTATTGAAGCCCTGATAGTCGTTTATTGCACATCTGTTGTATGTATCGTAGATAAGAGCAACCTTTGAATCTGTTGTTGTTCCGACAATCTCATCGAGTCTTGACAGTGAAGAGCCAACCCTTGAAATTTCCTTGTAAACTCTGGTCTTATCGGTATCGGGACCAACGTGGTCGATAACGGCACCGTGGAACTTTTCACTCGCTCCCCTGCTCTTTCTTATCTGGAAATACTGAACGGAATCGGAGCCGTGTGCTACCGCCTGAAGTGATGCAAGGTAATGCATTCCCGGGCGCTTGAGCTTATTGATTCTGTGCCAGTTTACCTGGCTGGGTGTGCTTTCCATAAGGAAGAAGGGCTTATGAAGAAGTGAACGGAAGAAGTCGTGATTGAATGCGCCCTCGTGAGAGGTATCGATTGTAGTCTCAAAGTCATTGTGCCACTTGGGATAGCAGTCCCAGGAGATAACATCAAGGGTGTCTCTCATTTCACGGTAGTTGAGGACATCGTAATATGTCATATAGTTTGCGGTAACTGGAATATCGGGAGTTATTTCCTTTACGGATCTGTATTCCATCTTCATAAAATCGTTTGTCTGATGGGTTACAAATCTTCTCCAGTCGAGATTTAAGCCGTGCACCGCATTCTCGCCACGATTACTCGGAGGATCGATTTCATCGAAGTCTGCGAATTTGTGTGACCAGAAATATGTCCACCAAGCCTTATTGAGCTTATTGATGTCGTTATCATATTTCTTGCGGAGAAAGCTTCTGAATTCTTCCGCACAAAGAGGACAATGACATTCACCGCCGTATTCGTTGGAGAGATGCCACATCATAATACCGGGATGATTCTTGTATCTTTCCGCAAGGCGTCTGTTCATATTCCACACAAGCTCACGGTATTTGGGAGATGTGTAGCAATGATTGTGTCTTCTTCCGTGGGTATTCTGAACGCCCTCGGAATTTGTTCGCATACATTCGGGGTATTTCTTGTCCATCCAAGCGGGTCTTGCGCCCGAAGGTGTTGCAAGAATTGTATAAATACCGTTTTCGTAAAGTCTGTCGATAACCTTATCAAGCCATTCGAAGGTATATACGCCCTCCTGAGGCTCAAGAGCAGCCCAGGCGAAGATTCCGACGGAAACGCTGTTTATGCCTGCTCCTTTAAGAAGTCTTATATCATCCTCAAGCACTTCGGGAAATTCAAGCCACTGGTCGGGGTTATAGTCGCCGCCGTGAACCATATGGGGAACTCTCGGTGCTGCGGGGGGAAACTTTTTAGTCATTTCTCTGATTCCTTTCCTTTTTTGCTTTTAACATTATAACACCCTTTTATATTTTTTTCAAGTGGTATATATCAATATATTATATAAATTTGCATTTTTTTAATATACTTGAACTTGCAAAAAATATTGAAATATTCATATCTTGAGGATATAATTTATTTATGAACTGAATTCCGAAAGGATATACCGAAATGAAGACTAATATTGGTAAAATATTTCCCGATTTCGACAGAATAGCGAGCAAAGACACTCGTTCAAGATTTTTTATTCCCCCTGCAAAAATCGTCAGAACCTACGGTGATGTGAAAAACGCGGAGGTACTTATCGACCGAGCCGACACTCAGGCGCTTCTTAACCCCGGGAAGTCATTATGTACCATGAAGAATACCCTCGGAAGCGAAAAAGCAGGTTTGCTTATTGACTACGGAAGAGAGATTCACGGCTGTGTCAGGGTGAATGTACTGACAAGTCGCAGGGAATCGTCAGGGGCTAATATCCCATTCAAAGCAAGGCTTCGCTTCGGTGAAAGCATATCAGAGGCTATAACACCGATAGGAGTCAAAAATGCGACTAACGACCACGCGATTCGTGACAGCATTCATGAATTTTCATTTATGTCATCCAACGACACATCCGAAACGGGATTCAGATATCTGTATTTTGAGCTTACAGATGATGAAATCACGGTTAATCTTAATTCATTGGCGGCTGTGCTTATTATAAATGATTATCCTTATATAGGCTCATTTGATTGTGACGATGAACAGCTAAATGAAATATGGAAGACTGCGGCATACACCGTTCAGCTTAATATTCAGCAATATTTCTGGGACGGCATTAAGAGAGACCGTCTTGTATGGCTTGGGGATATGAACACGGAAATATGCACGGCATATGCTGTTTTCGGTGATATTCCGCAGATAAGAGAATCTCTTGATTTCGGTGTTGAGACTACTCCCCTTCCAGGATGGATGAACACTATTCCGTCTTATTCTTTCTGGTGGATTATAAATCTTGTTGAGTTTTATATGCACACGGGAGATGAGAAATTTGTAAAGAAGCACTCAGAATATATTTCGGGTCTTACAAAGCAGATTTTAAATATGATAGATGATGGCGGTAACATATCAAGTGATATTCGCCCCTTTATCGACTGGTCAACAAAGGGTGACAATGATATCGCGTGGGTTGGCTTTAAAGGAATTCTTGCGTATACACTTAAAACCTTACCTGTTTTATTAAAAATTTCAGGCGAGGATGAGCTTATAGAATGTTGTGCCGGAAAGTATGATATACTTAAATCCAATGCTCCGTCACCTGTCGGTCAGAAAATTGCGACTTCGCTTTTGATGCTCGGCGAGCTTGTTGATGCAAAGGAAGCAGACGAAAAATATATTTCCGCAGGTGGTGCCGAGGGATACAGCACCTTTATGGGATACAGTATTCTTAATGCAAAAGCAACGGCAGGCAACTTAGACGGTGCTATTGATGCCATAAAGGAATACTGGGGTGCGATGCTGGATATGGGAGCGACAACATTCTGGGAGGATTTCGACCTTGAATGGACAAGGAATGCCACAAGAATTGATGAATTTCCCGTCGAAGGCAAGGACGATATTCACGGAGATTTCGGCAAGCACTGTTATATAAAGCTTCGTCACAGCCTATGTCACGGATGGGCTTCGGGTCCTTGTCCGTGGCTTACGGAGAATGTTCTCGGTATACACATACTTGAGCCGGGTATGAAGAAGATTTTGATTAAGCCTTACCTCGGAAATCTTTCGTTTGCTGACGGAACAGTACCGACACCTTACGGTGTTCTTTCCGTTTCACACACCAAGGATGAGGAAGGCAATACAATTACTGTTTACGAAGCTCCTAAGGAAATTGAAATTATTCTTGAATAAAAAATTCCCCGATGATTTTGATGTCATCGGGGATAACTTTTAGAATATGGGGTATCCTGCCTTTTCGTGCGCTTCAAAGAGCTCGTCACACATCTTTACGATTTCGTCGATGGAAAGCTCGGAGCCTGTGTGCGGGTCAAGCATAGCAGCCTGATAAATGTGCTCCTTCTTCTGTGTGCGTGCAGCCTCGATTGTAAGAAGCTGGGGGTTAATGTTTGTCATATTCATTGCCGCAAGCTGTACGGGAAGTGCACCTACGTGACAAGGTGTAACGCCGTTTCCGTCAACAAGACAAGGAACCTCAACGCAGGCTTCTCTGGGAAGGTTTGTAATAAATCCGCCATCGTTGAGAACGTTACCGCCAATCTTATAGGGTGTATTTGTAACAACGGCTTCCATAATTCTGGATGCATATTCGTGTGAGCGTGTGTGGTTGATGTCTCCACCGTTGAGAAGCTCTTCCTTCTGCTTTGCCCAGTTAGCAATCTGGTTTACACAGCGTCTGGGGTATTCGTCAAGCGGAATGTTGTATCTTTCGATAAGCTCGGGGTACTTTGACTTTATGTAGAAATAGTTGTACTCTGCGTTGTGCTCACTGCTTTCGGTACAGTAATATCCGAAGTTCTTGATGTATTCGAATCTTACCATATTGTGATGCTTTTCGGAAGCGTTCTTTTCTGCGGCACGTCTGCGGATTTCGGGATAGAGGTCGTTTCCGTTCTTGTCGTAGATTTCAAGAAGCCAGCCCATATGATTGATACCTGCGATAAGCTCCTTACCAATCTCAACATCGGTAAGACCAACCTCGTCAAGAATACTCTTGGAGCACACCTGAACACTGTGGCAAAGACCGACTGTATTTACATTGGTATATCTCTGCATATAGCCTGAGAGCATTGCCATAGGGTTTGTGTAGTTAAGGAAGAGACAGTCGGGACAAACCTCCTCCATATCAGCTGCAAAGTCCTTGAGAACATGGATTGTACGGAGAGCTCTGAAGATACCGCCGATTCCGAGTGTATCACCGATTGTCTGCTGAAGGCCGTATTTCTTGGGGATTTCAAAGTCGATAACGGTACAGGGCTCGTAGCCGCCTACCTGAATTGCGTTGATAACAAACTTTGCACCTCTGAGAGCGTCCTTTCTCTGGTCAACGCCGAGATACTTCTTGATTGTTGCCTTGTTTTCATTGTATTTGCTGTTGATTTTATCAAGAACAAGGAAGGATTCCTCAAGTCTTGCCGAATCAATGTCATAAAGTGCGATTTCTGCCTCGCAAAGTGCGGGAGCGAGCATTGTGTCGCCGAGTACATTCTTTGCAAAAACTGTACTGCCTGCGCCCATAAATGTGATTTTAAGCATATTTGTTTTCTCCTTACTTATGTTATTTTTTCTAATTATATCATATTGTTTTCAACAAATACATTGTTTTTTGTAACCAGAATATGTTATAATGTAACTAATTGATACAGGAGGTACACTATGTACAGTCAGACTGATTATTATTTCAACGAAGGGACTTTTACCGATATCAACCCTCTTTTTGTGGGGATGCAAAAATGTCAATCGCTTCACAGCTACGGACCGAGAATTTGTCCGTACACAATAATTCACTATGTTTTAAAGGGAAAAGGCACGGTAGAGCAAAACGGCACAGTTGAAGCTGTTTCAGAAGGGCAGATATTTATAATATTTGCGGGAGATATTGCTAAATACACAGCCGATGAGTCTGACCCCTGGGAATATATGTGGATTGCATACGACGGGATTTACGAATCAAAGCTCAGATGTCTTGACAAATTCGTTTTCAGTGTTGAGAGGGATATATTCGAAAATCTTCACGCAGAAATTACCGGAAACACCTGCAACAAATATTCCGTTGCTTCGTTACTATACACTCTCCACGGAAAATATTCCGACATGGGCGAGGCTAAGGATAAGCACGATTATCCTTCGGAGGTCAAGAAAATCATCAAGCTGAAATATATGCAGGACATTTCGGTTGCGGAAATTGCAAAAAATCTGAACATAGACAAAAGATATATGTCGAGAATTTTCAAGCAGCGCTACGGAAAGACTGTAATTGAATATCTCATTGAGGTACGAATGAAAAGGGCAACAGAGCTGCTTCGTGACGGATATTCCGTTGCGGACACCGCTACCATTGTCGGATATTCGGACAGCTTTAATTTTTCGAAAATGTTCCGCAAAACTATGGGAACATCTCCGAGCGAGTTCAGAAAAACACACCGAAGCGGAGCATTATAATATTCACTCGGATTTATCTGCCTTGAAATCCTGGACATAGCCCATAAGCTCGTCCCCTGTCATTTCGCCCTCCATATTGAAGTATGTGAATGACTCGGGTACCTCCCCTATTATAACAGTTTCAGATACAACTGTTTCTATTCTGATTGGAACTTCTATATATCTGAACGGAAATACAACGGCGGCGTTTATTTTTGTTTCAAAGGAAATTCGGTATATTGTCTGATTGATTCCCGAATCAACAAGCTTCCCTGTCATTTTGGTGCTTGCCTCTCCTATGGGCTTGAATTTTACAACAACATCAAAGCCCTTGCCGTACATAAGTCCGCCACCCACAAGATTTCCTACGGGGATACTTGCTTCAAATGCGTTTCTGCATTCACAGATGTCGGCTATTCTCATATCAAGAATATTTTTAAGCTTGTTGACGACAAGCATATCCGCTTTGACATATGATGCTTTGCCTATGGAGTCCCTTTCGACGGTTACTATTTTATTGTAAGACAAATCCGAGCTTGTCAGTTCTTCAAGAATTATGCCGTTTACCTCGCGGTTTATTGTATTGACCACTTCCCTTTTTGAATATTGCTCGAGCTGGTAGGAAAAGCTTCTGTCGAAAATTATAATAAAGGCTATTGATACTATTGCAAATATAATAATAAGTGCAAGCGAGACTCTGAACAACTTATTGTGCTTCAAAAAAACACCCCCGTATACAGTATATGCATACGGGGGAATATTTTTACCATATTAAAGATAACATTGAGGAACGTACTGTGCCGCCGCTTTATCAAGCAGAAGAATAAAATCCGGATGCTCCTTAAGGATTGTGGAGGGTGTCATTGCGGATAATTCGTTGGCAAACATAGCACCTACGGTTTTAGCCATATGCTCGCCGGAGGCTATTGCAACAATTCTCCTGGATGAGAGAATCTTATACGCCGAAACCGTAATACAATCGGAATCAAGGAAGTCCTTTGTGTTTATATATGCCGCACGGGAATCAAAGTTGCAGGGAGGCACATTCATACATATTCCGCCGTTGGGAAGAAGCTCAACGAAAATAAGGTCGAATCTGTCCTTTGTGCTCTGTGAGAGCTTTGATGCGGAATCCGCTGTCAGAATCTCCGTATCGGAAAAGTGAAGATTGGAAGGCTCGAAGGAGGATAGCTTATCTGTAAAGTTATAGGTTATTCTCTTTCTTCTGCTTATCTGACTTGTTCCCTGCTCGCCGAGAAATTCCCAGGAAAAATAAACGTGAAGATTTTTCCAATTTACATCCTCGGTAACAAGCTCTCGCATCATTTCGACATTCACCTTATCGGCACCGAGGCAAAGACGAAAGGGTGTATTTTCGTTATCCTCAAAATGTCTTCTTACGCTCTGAGCGCAGGTTTCAGCCGCCGCACCGTACAGAGTTTTTTCTGTTTCATAGACTTTAATTCTCATATTATAATTCCTCGGTAAATATACTTTAATAAAAATTCGGGAGGTATTGCCATGATAACACTTTTTTCAGCGCTGTGTGAAAAGCAGGTTGTAAGCTGCAGTGACGGAGCTGTACTCGGAAGCATAACTGATATTGAAATCGCAACCGAGGAATGCAGAGTTACCGCGCTTATTATTGACAGCAAACGGGGTATGCTTTCAAAAAGCAGTAATTCAATCAGAATCCCGTGGGACAAGATTGAAAAAATCGGAGTAGATGTAATTATAGTAAATTACTGCGCACCCTCTGTTACAGTTTCCTGCTGTGACAAGCCGCAAAAAAAATTCAGATTCAGATAATCAGAGAGTTGCTGCCATTACAGCCTTGATTGTGTGCATTCTGTTTTCAGCTTCGTCAAAAACAATGGACTTTTCGGATTCGAATACTTCGTCTGTAACTTCCATTTCGCTAACGCCGAACTTTTCGCCCATTTCCTTGCCGATAACTGTTTTCATATCGTGGAATGCGGGGAGGCAGTGCATAAATACTGCGTTGTCTGCGGCATTATTCATAAGCTTTGTGTTTACCTGATAGGGAGAAAGCTCTTGGATTCTTTCCTTCCATACCTCAGCGGGCTCACCCATTGATACCCAGACATCCGTATAGATGACATTTGCGTTCTTTGTTGCTTCCATGGGGTCCTCGATGAATCTGAGTGTTGCACCTGTTTCCTTTGCGATTGCAAGGCATTCATCAACAAGAGCCTTATCGGGGAAATACTTCTTGGGAGCGCAAGCTGTGAAGTTAAGACCGAGCTTTGCGCAGCCGACCATAAGAGAATTACCCATATTGTATCTTGCATCGCCCATATAAACAAAGTTTATTCCCTTAAGATAGCCGAAATGCTCCTTGATTGTAAGCATATCCGCAAGAATCTGTGTAGGATGGAATTCGTTTGTAAGACCGTTCCATACGGGAACGCCTGCGTGCTTTGCAAGCTCTTCAACGATTTCCTGACCGAAGCCTCTGTATTCGATACCGTCGTACATTCTTCCGAGTACTCTTGCGGTATCGGCGATGCTTTCCTTCTTGCCTATCTGTGAGCCTGTGGGATCAAGATAAGTACAGCCCATACCGAGGTCGTAAGCCGCTACCTCAAAGGCACATCTTGTTCTTGTGCTTGTCTTTTCGAAAATGAGAGCTATATTCTTGCCTTCGCAAAGTCTGTGGGGAATTCCCTGCTTTTTCTTTGCCTTAAGCTCTGCTGCAAAATCTATAAGTCCGAGGATTTCTTCGGATGTGTAATCAAGAAGCTTTAAAAAATTGCGTCCTTTAAGATTCATGATTTTGTCCTTTCTATTTAAAAGAAAGCAGACTGTTACATCCGCTTTCCTTTATACTTTACATATTCAGATTATTCGAGAATGCCTGATGTCTTGAGGTAATCGTAGCTGTTCTTGATAGCCTTGAAGGGATCGTTGTCAACCCAGTTGCCGTCCTGCTCTACTACGAAGCTCTTAACGCCTGTCTTTTCTGCGAGCGGAACGATATCCTTGAAGTTGATGTTACCGTCGCCGATGGATGTGATGTAAGGAACATTGCCCTTTTCGCCACCGCAAGCGCCCATATCCTTAAGGTGAAGAATATCAATTCTGCCTGCGAGTCTTTCAATTGTAGCTCTAACGTCCGCACCGCCGTGCTGTACCCAGTATGTATCAAGTACGAAGGAGCATGTCTTAGGGTCGAGGCCTTCAACGAGGTAGTCGAACATTGTCTTGCCGTCGAACTTCTTGAATTCGAAGCTGTGGTTGTGGTATGTGAACTTGAAGCCAAACTTGTTAATCTTAGCCGCTACTTCGTTAGCCTGCTCGATGAACTGAAGGAGGCCTTCCTTTGTTTCTCTTGCAAAGCCGGGCATACCGCCGATACCGATGTTTGTTGTGCCGAGAATTTCGTGAATCTTCATTGTCTTTTCTGTATCGTTGAGAATTGCGTTCCAGTCATAGTGTGTACCAACGATTTCGATTCCTGCATCCTTTGCAGCTGCTGCAAATTCTTCGGGTGTAAGGCAATAGAAGCCTGCTGTCTGTCCCTGAGTGTAGCCGATTTCAGCCATCTGTCTGAATGTAGCCTTTGCCATTTCGGGGAACTTGAAATAATCTCTTACTGTGAAAATCTGAAGACCGATCTGCTTCATAATTATCCTCCGTTCTGCCTTTCGGCATGAGCTTTTCGCTCAAATTTATTTTGTATTATTATACATCATATTATTAAAAAATGCAAGAGCTTAAAGGGAATTTTTTCAAATTCTTGCTACTCCGCTCTTTCTTGCGGCATCTGCAACAGCCTTTGCTACAGTTTCCCCTACTCTCGGGTCAAATGCCTTGGGAATTATGTACTCCGCGGAAAGCTCATCATCGGAAACAAGTGATGCAATAGCGAAGGAAGCCGCCATTTTCATTTCCTCGTTGATATCGGAGGCTCTCACATCAAGCGCACCTCTGAAAATACCGGGGAAAGCAAGTACATTGTTTATCTGATTTATAAAGTCGCTTCTGCCTGTTCCGACAACAGCGGCACCTGCCTTGAGTGCAAGGTCGGGCATTATTTCGGGAACGGGGTTTGCCATCGGGAACACAATTGCGCCCTTTGCCATTGAAGCTACCATTTCCTCGCTTACAATACCGGGAGCGGAAACACCGATGAACACATCTGCACCCTTCATTGCGTCGGCAAGATTACCCTTAAGCTTTTCTCTGTTTGTACGAAGTGAAAGCTCCTTGTGTGCTTCGGAAAGTGTTTCGTCTCCCTCGCAGATAATGCCGAATCTGTCAACCATAATAAGGTTCTTTACGCCGAGGTTCATAAGGTGATTTCCGATTGCAGTACCTGCGGAGCCTGCTCCGTTGATTACACATCTAATTTCGCCTATATCCTTCTTGACAACCTTAAGTGCATTGAGAAGTGCAGAAGCAACAACGATTGCAGTTCCGTGCTGGTCATCGTGGAAAACGGGAATGTCGCATATTTCCTTGAGTCTTCTTTCAACCTCAAAGCATCTGGGAGCGGCAATATCTTCGAGGTTTATACCGCCGAACGAGCCTGAGATGTTGTATATGGTCTTTACGAGCTCGTCAACATCCTTTGTCTTTATGCAGAGAGGGAAAGCATCTACGCCGCCAAACTCCTTGAAAAGAACGCATTTGCCCTCCATAACGGGCATACCTGCCTCAGGACCTATATCTCCGAGACCGAGCACCGCAGAGCCGTCCGTAATTACGGCAACGAGGTTGTTTCTTCTTGTAAGCTCGTAGGATTTGTTTACATCCTCGTGAATAACCATACAGGGCTCGGCAACACCGGGTGTATATGCAAGAGAAAGGTCTGTGGAGTTTTCAACCTTTGTTCTTGACACAACCTCGATTTTACCGTTCCATTCGTAGTGCTTTTTGAGTGATTCTTCTTTTATATTCATTGCTGTATTCTCCTGTTTTATCAGTTTACGCCGTAAAGCAAGTCGTCATATGTAGGGAAAGGCCAGTACTTCTCGCCTACCGTTGTTTCCATTATATCGGATACACGGCGAAGCTCCTTCATAAGGGGAAGGATTGTATCTCTGCAGAAGTTTGCCTTATCGCTTGCCGCTTTAAGCTCACGGAATTTGAACTGTGCCGCTTCAAGTGCATCGATTTTGTCTGAAAATTCTGCAGAAAGCTCTGTAAGGTCGGAGACTGTGCTCTTTGCGGCAACGTCAACAATACCTATGGATGCCTTTGCAACGCAGGTATCCGTTACTTCCTTGGTATAAGCAAATACTGCGGGAAGAATCTGACGCTTTGCCATTTCCAGCATTGTGAGAGCTTCGATATTTACGTGATTTGCGTAGTCATCAAGGAGAATTTCGCTTCTGGAAATAATTTCTTCCTTTGTGAAAATCTTATGCTTTGTGAAAAGCTCGATGTTCTTTTCGTCTGTGAAATGAGGAATCGCATCGGGAGTTGTCACATAGTTGCAAAGACCTCTCTTTTCAGCCTCGCGAATCCATTCCTCGGTATAGTTGTTGCCGTTGAATATGATTCTCTTGTGCTCCTTGAGAACATCACGGAGAAGTGCTTTAAGCTCTGTGTCGAAATCCTCGGCACCGCTCAATCTGTCGTAGAATTCGGAAAGGACATCAGCAACGGCGGTATTGAGCACCGTGTTAGGGTCAGCAACCGAGAAGGATGAGCCTACCATACGGAATTCAAACTTATTACCGGTAAATGCAAGAGGAGATGTTCTGTTTCTGTCTGCGGTATCCTTCTGGAAATCGGGAAGAACGTGTACGCCTGTTTCCATTCTCTGCTTTCTGATTTCGATTGCCTCGCCGTCTGTTTCGATTGCTTCAAGAACCGTGCAAAGGTCGTCGCCGAGGAAGATTGAAACAATCGCGGGAGGTGCTTCGTGTCCACCGAGTCGCTGGTCGTTACCTGCGCTGGTTGCTGTGATACGAAGAAGGTCCTGATGCTTGTCAACCGCCTTTATTACCGCACAGAGGAATGTGAGGAAAAGCTTGTTTTCAGCTATATTTCCCTTGCCGGGATCAAAGAGGTTCATACCCTTGCCCGTTGCAAGCGCCCAGTTATTATGCTTACCGCTTCCGTTTACGCCTGCAAAGGGCTTTTCGTGAAGAAGGCAAACGAGATTATGCTTATTGGCAACCTTCTTCATAATTTCCATTGTAAGCTGATTGTGGTCGGTAGCGATATTTGCAGATGTGAATACGGGTGCAAGCTCGTGCTGTGCGGGAGCGGCTTCGTTATGCTCGGTCTTGGCGAAAATACCAAGCTTCCAGCATTCGCGGTTAAGGTCCTCCATATACGACATAACTCTGGGCTTAATGCTACCGAAATAATGGTCTCCAAGCTCCTGACCTTTGGGAGGCATTGCGCCGAAAAGAGTTCTTCCTGTGAATATAAGGTCTTTTCGCTTTTCGAACATATCCTTGTCAACAAGGAAATATTCTTGCTCCGCACCAACAGTTGCTATTACACGTCTTACATCGTTAATACCAAAGAGCCCGAGAAGCTTTATTGCCTCTGTACTGATAAGCTCCATCGAACGCAGAAGAGGAGTCTTTTTGTCAAGAACCTCACCGCCGTAAGAGCAGAAAACGGTAGGAATACAAAGAGAGTCATCCTTGATAAATGCATAGGATGTGGGGTCCCACGCGGTATAGCCTCTTGCTTCAAAGGTTGCACGCAGACCACCCGAGGGGAACGAGGATGCGTCGGGCTCGCCCTTTATAAGCTCCTTACCGGAGAATTCCATTATTATTGTACCGTCTTTCTGAGGTGAAAGAAAGCTGTCGTGCTTTTCCGCGGTAATTCCCGTCATAGGCTGGAACCAATGGGTATAGTGTGTAGCACCCTTTTCAATAGCCCAGTCCTTCATTGCATTGGCAACTACGTTTGCAACTGTTATATCAAGGTCCTTGCCGTCTTCAATTGTTTTCTTGAGAGATTTGTAAATATCCTTGGGAAGCTTCTCTCTCATTATATCATCGCCGAAAACATACTCGCCGAACATTGAGGGAATGTAATTTGTTTTTTCTATCATATATCCACTGCCTTTCATCTTGGTACAAATAAATTCATTATAATTATATACCCAAGTTACTTCTATGTCAAGTACTAATTGTTAACTGACGCCATTTATTTGCTGTTCGTACGACACCGCAAAACAACGGCATTTATTTTTTGCACAAAAACATTCTCCAAAGCTCGGCAAAAATGTTATTTTTAACAAACATGATATTTTTGCGATTTTTTTGAAAAAAACTATTGACAAATGAGATAAAAAGTGATATAATCATTTTCGTTCCGAGGGGAACAAAAGAAAATTGGGAAATTGTGTAACGGTAGCACGACAGACTCTGACTCTGTTTGTTGGGGTTCGAATCCCTATTTCCCAGCCAGTAGGACTTCAGTTTGTGCTGAAGTCCTTTTCTTTTTTTCGGAGGAAAAATTATGAAACTGTATTTAATACGTCACGGTCAAAGCGAGGCTAATGTAAAAAACTTTTTTGCAGGTCAGTCGCAGGTTATGCTGACAGAGGCGGGAATCGAGCAGGCAAAGAATGCCGGAAAGCTTATTTCACATATTAAATTCGATAAGGTTTACAGTAGTGACCTTTACAGGGCTATGGATACACAAAAGCTTGCATATCCCGATTGCGAATGTGAAAGAACTTCACTTATCCGTGAAATAGATGTAGGATGTCTTGCGGGGATTTCTCTCGAGGATTGCCGTAAAAGGTACGGTGAAGAGCTGATGGTCAACAGACAGAATTTCAATTTTGCTCCCTATGGCGGTGAGAATTCCGAAATGCTTCAAAATAGAATTGCTGAATTTCTCAAAATGGCAACCGACAGTGGTTACGAAAGCATTGCAGCTTTCTGTCACGGCGGTTTAATAACAGCGACTATGGAATATCTACTCGGAATAAAAACTGACAAGCATTTTTTTGCAACGGACAATTGCTCAATAAATATTCTTGAATATAAAGACGAAAAATGGAAGCTTGTTCTGTACAATTATACGGGTGAAATTTAACTTCAAGGCGGTCTATGATGGCTGCCTTTTATTTTTTTACAAATAAAAAGAGCCTCCGCAAAGAGACTCTTAACAATCTTATAAAAACAGACAAGCATCGCCGAAGCTGAAAAATCTGTACTTGTTTTCAACAGCCACCTTGTACATAGCAAGCACCTCTTCCCTGCCCGCAAGTGCGGATATGAGCATGATAAGCGTGCTTTGCGGAAGATGGAAGTTTGTAATAAGGCTGTCAACCGCTTTGAATTTATAGCCGGGATAAATGAAAATTTCAGTATTATCTGACTTTGCGGTAAGGAAGCCGTTTTCGTCGGCATTGGATTCTATTGTACGGCAGGAGGTTGTTCCCACACAGAATATTCTTCCGCCGTTTTTCTTTACCTCGTTGAATGCCTTTGCGCTTTCTTCGGTAACGGTATAGAATTCGCTGTGCATTTTATGATTTTTGATATTATCCTCGTGAACGGGTCTGAATGTACCGAGACCGACGTGGAGGGTTACGGGAATGATTTTTACGCCCTTTGCTTTGACCTGCTCGAGAAGCTCATTTGTAAAGTGAAGCCCTGCTGTGGGAGCGGCGCTTGAGCCCTCGTGCTTTGCGTAAACGGTCTGATATCTTCCCTTTTCAGCGGTTCTCTCGTGGATATACGGAGGAAGCGGCATTTCACCTATTTCGTCAAGAAGTGCGAAGAATTCTCCACTGTAGTCGAAATCTACTATTCTGTTTCCGTCCTCAAGAATTTCACGGACGGTTGCACGAAGCTTACCCTCTCCGATTTCTATGACGGTTCCCACAGGTGCTTTCCTTGCGGGCTTCATAAGCACTTCCCAGGAATCCTTGTCCTTTCTCTCAAGAAGAAATACCTCGATAATACTGTCGCCGAGCTCGTTTGTAAGCTCACCCTTGGTGTTCTTTATTCTTCTTTTACCGAAGAGTCTTGCGGGGATAACCTTTGAGTTATTTACTACTATTGCATCGCCGGGATTCAGATAGTCAATAATGTCGCAGAAATGCTTATGCGAAAGCTCGCCCGTACTTCTGTCCATAACAAGAAGCCTTGACATATCACGGCGTTCTGCGGGACTTTGTGCTATTAGCTCCTCGGGAAGCTCGTAGTCGTATGATGAGAGTAAAAATATATCGTCGTTTAATGTTTTGTTATTCAAAATATCACCTATCAATTTGTTTTAAATATTACAAGCAAATCTCTTGAAGGATTAACCTCGCAGTCGTTGTCGAGGATTGCCTTGTTTCCTTCCGCTTCAAAGCCTATTTCAAGGCTGTTGCACTTAACCTTGAGGGGAACATCGGGAACTTCAATATTACGCACCTTGATGCTGCCCTTGAGGCACTTGAGCTGGATATAGTCAATACCCCTTTCGACAAAGCCGAGGAAGTTATCAAAGCAAACCATACATCTGAACACGCCCTTTTCGGCAAAGTCCATATTAGGACAGAATTTATAGGATTTATTGTATGCATCAATTGTCTGTCCGCAGAATGCACCGAGAAGCGAATAGCTTGCCATTGAGCGTGCATAGTTACTTCCGCATTCCATTTCGTTGAAGGGATTTCTTGTGCTTCCGTCGTAGCGCTTTCTTATTTCACCGACTATTTCAAGGCCTTCCTTTACCATACCGTTCATAATCATATGGGATGCCGCCTGATATTCGAAGCCGTTCATACATTCCTCTGCGTAAGGTATCGGAATCTTGGGCTTTTTCGCTCCTTCGGGGTATGTACAGATTATAACGCCCTTTTCATCGTCAACACAATAAATTCTGCAGGGATTGAAGAAGTCACGCATTGACCTGAAGTTGGTTTCGTATATTGTACGGAGTGCGCTTACTGTCTTTTCTCTGTCGAAAACATCGCCGAGACCGAGTATATCGCAATGCCACTGGGCAAGAACCTGGTCTACCGATGAGCCTTCGGCTATCTGGTATTTGAGCTCCTTGGTTTCTTCGTTCCAGTAGGATTCGTAAACTTTGTTGTTGAAAATGTCGTTTTCAACGAGGAACGGCTCGATATACGAGATATCGCTAAGGTCTATGTTCTGTATGAAATATTTGCCGTTGTAAAGCTCTTTATTAAGATATTCTCTGCCCTTTTCATAAAGTGCACCGAATTCCTCTGCGTGCTTTTTGTCCTTCATTATAACGGCAAGCTCCGCACCCGCTTTAAGTGCGGCTACATAGAAACCATCAAGCCATGAGTTGGGGCTATAAAGCTCCATATCCAATGTGTGATGCTGTCTGCCCGAAAGGTGTCCCGTTTTATCCGGGTCCCACTTGAAGGGATTTTCGGGATGCCATGCGAATTTGATGGATTTTACAACATCCTTCCAGATTGAGGCAAGCCAGTCAACATTACCGCAGAGCTTGAATTCTCTGTAGACCTTAAGAACGTCACCGAACTGACCGTCGGCACAGGGGAAATGTCTCTTTTTATCGTGAGGACGACCGAGGGGGACCTCTGTTCTGAATGCAAGCGCTCCTATGCGGTCTATATCATATTTATAATGATTTGTTCTTATTGATCTTTCGAGACTCGGGAAAAGATACGGCATAGCATAGGCGTAATTCCATACGTGAGTACAAGTGCCCGGACAAGAGCCGCCAGTGCGTCCGCATCCTTCAAAGGCATAGAACGAGCCGTCGTAATTTCTGAGGCACGTCGGAGATTTAAGGATAGACACATTCGCACTTACTGCATCTATTACCTCCTTCGGAAGTGTTGAGGAGAAAAGGAGCTGTCTGTACATATCCGTTTCCTCATAAAGTCTGTCCCACTGTGATAGGCAGTAATATACACATTCATCAGCACCTGTAAAGTATCTTGTATAGTAGTTTTTCCAGAGGCTCTTTTCGTAGCATTCGTTATGTGCCTCTTCTATCTGCTCCTTGGTATGGGTTTCGGGATTTATATCCTCTGCGGAGGGTCTTACGGGTGACCAGTAATTCCATACATAAGGATAATACCAGGAAATAATGAATCTTACCTTTTTGGATTCTCCGGGCTTAAGTGTAAGCTTTGTAGAAATTACACCCGTATCGAATTTTCCGTTTTCCGGAGTATATTCGCGGTTGGAAAGCTCGCCTGCGTTTATGTCATTCCAGAAGGACTGAAGGTTATCAAACCAAGTTCCTCTGTACATATATTCCTGATATTTTATTCCCTCTCCGAAAACACCGATACACATTTCGCCTCTTTCGTGCTTTTTGAGATTGGGATTTTCCGAAGTAAGCTTTATGAATTTGATTTTTTTATTTCTTGTTTCGCCGAATTTGTTTACACTATAATCGTGAGGATTTGAGAGAACGCCGTAGACCGTGTAGTCGATTGTGTCATCCGTGTTATTGGTAATCTCATACTCCATAAATGCGGCGGGTATGCTTGAATCGGTATCGTTCAGCGGGATGAGAGGATTCCATGCGGTCAGATGAATTTTCCCTGGGAACCTTTCGTATTCGAAATCGGTCTCGCCGAAGGGATAACTTGCATAAAAGTCACTTGACGGAAAATGAGGGAATCCGCAGGCGGAGTTTCTGTTGGGACCCCATCCGAAGTTTTCAAAGAAGTTGCTTCCGGGGATTCTGTCAAAGCCTGTATGTGTTATTTCGGCATCGTTCTGCAATGCTCTGATATCACATATTTTGCCGTCCTTTTCCGCTTTGATCGCAAAGAAGGTTACACGGTTGGAGGACAGCTTGTTGGGTCTGTTGAATATTTCAAAGTCAACAAGGGCACCATTTGAGGCAAGTCCGATACATCCCGTACCTATACCGCCCATCGGCATTGATATTTCTCTTTTATATTTACCCGAATATACGAGCTTTTTTATTGGATAATTATAGCTGTTCATTTTTCTACCTCCGTAGAGTTTTGCGCATTATAATAATACCATATAAATAGTTAAATTTCAAGTGCAATTATACTAAAAAACAAAATTATGCATGAAATAATGAAACTTTAAATAAAAACAGTTGATTTTATATTTTTCTTGTTGTATAATCATCGTATTACTTTATTACAGGAGATTATAATGTCACTCAGAGATAGATACATCAGCGCAAAGAGAAAACTTTTTGAAAAGTATTATTCAAATCTCAACAAAATGCAGCAGCAGGCTGTTTTCACAACTGAAGGTCCTCTGCTTATTCTCGCCGGTGCGGGAAGCGGAAAGACCACCGTGCTTGTTAACAGAATTGCATTTATGATAAGATACGGCAACGCATACTACGGAGATGTTACGACGGACGGTATTCCCGAGGAGTTCGTTGCGATGCTTGAAATGATGGCAAATACGCCCGATATTTCAAAGGAAGAAATCGAAGCAAATCTCGATATGTTTGCCTGCAATCCCGCAAGGCCGTGGCAGGTGCTTGCCATCACATTTACAAACAAAGCGGCAAACGAAATGAAGGAGCGTCTTGCTAAAATCCTCGGTGATGATGCTCTTGATATCTGGGCGGGTACCTTCCACTCCATTTGTGTAAAAATATTAAGACGCTTTATTGACAGACTCGGTATCGATACGTCATTTACAATATATGATACGGACGACCAGAAGAAGCTTGTTTCCGCGTGTCTCAAGGAGCTTAACATTGACGAAAAAAATATGCCCGCAAAGAGTGTTCTTTCCGCGATAGGCCGGTCAAAGGACAAGCTTATAGGATGCGATGAATATGAGAAGAGCATAAATCAGCATAACATCCGTGAGGTTACAATTGCCAAGGTTTACCGCATGTACGAGGAAAAGAAGAAGGCGGCAAATGCACTTGACTTTGACGATATCATTGTTTACACGGTAAGACTTCTCACGGAATTTCCCGAGGTCAGAAAGGTTTATACAGACAAGTTCAAGTATGTTCTTGTAGACGAATATCAGGATACCAATATGGCGCAGTTTATGCTTGTAAAGCTTCTTTGCTCGGCTGAATGCAATGTTATGGCGGTTGGTGATGATGACCAGAGTATTTATAAGTTCCGTGGTGCTACAATCGAAAATATTCTTTCCTTTGACAAGAGCTTTGACAATGCGAAGCTTATAAAGCTTGA
The DNA here is from genome assembly GCA_017560085.1 of Clostridia bacterium. Taxonomy (GTDB): domain Bacteria; phylum Bacillota; class Clostridia; order Oscillospirales; family CAG-382; genus SIG622. The sequence goes on along the minus strand of JAFYPA010000081.1, from coordinate 18,920 downwards.
GCAGAATTACCGTTCAAAGAGTAACATTCTCGATGCGGCAAATGCTATTATAGCAAACAACAAGGGCAGAAAGGGTAAAACTCTCTGGACAAGCAATGACAAGGGTGAAAAGATTATCGTTGCAAATGTTGAGGATCAGAATGCAGAAGCGAGATATATTACGGAAAAAATCGGCGAGCTTACAAAGAACGGAAAATACACCTACAACGACATAGTTGTTCTTTACAGAATGAACGCTATGGCAAACTCGCTTGAAACCACATTTGCAAAGAGTGGCTTCCCCTACCGTATTCTCGGCGGCGTCCGCTTCTACGACAGAAAAGAAATCAAGGATATTATTGCTTATCTTTGCTTTATATCAAACCCTGCGGATATGGTAAGACTTCGCAGAATTATCAACTGTCCGAGACGCGGTATCGGTGAAACAACGGTAAATGCCATCGATGCTGTATGCACAAGATACGGTATTACTCCTTACGAGGCAATGAAAAATGCAAGAAGCTACGAGGAAATTGCCAAGGGTGCACCTAAGCTTATGATGTTCTGCGACCTTATTGACGACCTTAAGAAAACCTCGACAGAGCAGGCACTTCCCGTGCTTATCGAAAAGGTAATCGACAAGAGCGGATACAGACAGATGCTTATTGAAATGGGCGAGGAAGGAACTGACGATTTACAGAATATCGAAGAACTTGTTTCCAATGCGGTTACCTATTCGGAAAATTCCGAGGAGCCTACTCTTGCGGGATTCCTTGAGGAAGTTGCACTCGTTGCCGATATTGACAACTATGACAAGGATGCGGCAGCTGTTACTCTTATGACAATACACAGTGCCAAGGGACTTGAATTCCCTATCGTATTCCTTCCCGGTATGGAGGAAAACATATTCCCCGGAGCACAGTCCGTCGGTGAAGAGGCTGAGCTTGAGGAGGAAAGACGACTTGCTTACGTTGCTGTAACAAGAGCCAAGGAAAAGCTGTTTATTTCACACGCGCATTCAAGACTTTTGTTCGGTAGGACTTCCTTTAATCAGATTTCGAGATTTGCAAGCGAGATTCCCGAGAATATCATAGATTACGACGGAAACAGAGGCATCAGCTATCTTCGCGGCTTTGAAAACGATTACTCGGCTGACAGACAAAGGTTTGCAGGAACGGGCTTTACAAGAAGCGGAAGAAATTCCGTTCCTATGGGCACTCCCGTGTCTATCGGAGGAAATACGAATGCGGGTGCTTCCTCCATTATGAAGCCAAAGACCGCTCAGGTTGCTTCCGTGATTTACAAGCCCGGTGACTATGTAGAGCACGCTACCTTCGGAAAGGGCTTTATTATGACAACAAAGCCTGTCGGTGCGGATACTCTTTATGAGATTGCATTTGACAATGTCGGAACAAAGAAGATTATGGCAAGCTATGCGAAGCTCAAGCTTTGCGAGGAATAATCAAAAGAAAATCGGCAGTAGCTTTTATGGTTACTGCCGTTATTTATATTCATACAACAAATCGGAAGCTATATATCCACGAAATTATTTTTTAACAATTTTACATTATAAAATCTATTGATTACGCTATACACATATGATAAAATCAAAAAAAAGCTGTGATTGGAGACCGATATGAAAAATTCGCTTATTACATTTTCCGCCGTTGTGGGCAAGCCCACAAAGAAAGAATGCTTTGAATTTTTAAAAAGCCAGAAGGATAACGGAATATCTTCAGCTATGATTTATCCCCGCTCGGGATGTGAAATCGAATATCTTTCGGAGGAATGGTTTGATACTGTCGGTTATTTCGTTGAAGCGGCAGAGGTTCTTGATATAACCCTTTGGCTTTACGATGATTTCAACTGGCCGTCGGGCGATGCTTGCGGAAAGGTGACGGAAATTGAAAGATACCGTTCAAAATCCATTTTCACGGAAGGCGAGCATATCGGTGAAATATCGTCACGATCAAAGCATAATACTTCTGTATTCAGCGAGAAGTTTTTCCCTGATTTGCTTTCAGAGGAAGCTGTTGACTATTTTATTGAGGTTACACACGAGGAATACTACAAGCGGTTCGGACAGTATTTCGGAAGCATCATCAAGGGTATATTTACAGATGAGCCTTCCTTTGCTTACACCTGCGAGGGTACTAGATGTCCGTGGTATGACGGCATTGAGGCGGATTACAATGATACCTTCGGACGTGACTACAAGGATGATTTATACAATAACAAGGAAACATTCAAAATTAACTCCTACAAGCTTGCATCGATAAAATTCAATGAGTGCTTTATAAAGAAAATTTCAGATTGGTGTAAAAATCACGGTATTTTGATGACCGGACACCTTATGTCTGACAGCGATCCTTACAGTGCTGTAAAATACAATGGTGACTTTCTTAAAAATCTTTCGGGGATTGACCTTCCGGGAATTGATTTTATTGAAACAAATTTCAAATCTGACACACTAATCAATCTTTTGGCTTCTGCGGAGTATTCAAGCAACTCAAACGGTGCTGTTGCTGAGCTTTTCGCATTGGGACCTGCGGATATGACATATGCCAAGAAAAGGTGTATGATATATCTTTGTGCGGCATTTAAAATCAGTCATTATTTTATTACCATAGCTCATATGGATTTTCGAGGCAACAGACTAATCAAGGACTATTTCACTTTATGCACCGCAGACCAGCCCGATTTCAAGGGTATGAAGCAGCTTTCCGCTGAGGCTGATTTTGCATCAGACCTTGCGAAAAAGGATTATACTCCCGACGTATATGTTCTTTATCCGACCGAAATCGGTATAGAAAATATCGGAATTAAGCTTAATCATTCCGTGTACTTTAAGCTTTTGAATAAGCTTTCACAATATCAGATTCAGTGGAAATATGTAAATTCAAAGGACGAATGCAAGGACAAGCCTCTTATTGAGTATGGCAGAGAATATCAGTATTTTCTTGACGGTAAATTATACTCCGATGCGGATGAATTATGCAAGGCTTTGAATGTCACAAAATGCGTTACGGATTGTGACGGCAATATTCCCGACGGATTATATGTCAGAAGATATGATGACGGAGAAATTCTTGTTGTCAATATGTATGCTCCGGGCGGTGTTTATTCTGTATGCGGCAGAAAATACGCTATAGATGAATTCGGTGTTATTTACACGGGAACTACTCCCGAATATTCGGAATATGATGTTGTGAGCAAGCTTGAATGTAATTTTGAAGTTAAATACCGTACCGACAATATGGTTCGTGCAATGTTTGTAAACTCTCAGAAGGACGCCGAGATTATCTGTGATTCGGATATGAAGGTTCGTTTTGCTGTCCGTGACGATGCGTTTTTACGGCTTGACGGTGTTGAGGTTCAATGTACAGGCTTCAATTCCGAGCTTCTGACGACGGGCTTACGCAAGCTTTATGCGGTTTCCGATGAGATTTATTTATCCAAAGGCAAGCATATACTGACTTCCGACAACGATTTGAAGTATTTGCCGAGTGTGTTTATTATCGGAGATTTTGCGCAGGAATCCTTGGGCGGTGAAATTTGTAAAACGGAATTATCCGCAAGGAAAAAAGCTTATATTCCGGGTGAACATTTCCAATCATACGGAAGGGTTGAGTTTATCGGAGAGATTACCGTTCCCGATGAGTGCTCTGCCCTACTGCTTGACGGCACGGAGCTTCTGACGGAGGTTTATATCAACGGTCGTCTTATTGATTCAAAATGCTTTAAGCCTTTCATCTACTCCTTATGTGACGAATTCAGAGGTACAAAGGTTACTTTGAGGATTGTGCAGTATTCCAGCATAGGTCCGATTTTCGGTGATGATGAATATTACGGTAAAAACTCCGAGGCGATACTCTGGAAAAATGCCCCTTGTATAACAAAAACCGAATTCGGCTTTGACAGTATCGAATTTATAAAATAAAATTTAAGGCAGTAACCCGAATTTCAAAGGTTACTGCCTTGCTTTATGCTTTTTTAGTGAAGGATTCCGCAATAAAATTATACAGCTTTATCGCACATATACCGAAAATTGTTCCGAGAATACATCCGCAGATTACATCTGTCGGGAAATGTACATACAGATACAGTCTTGAAAATGCAACGAGTGATGCTATTACAAGCATTACCGCACCTGCTTTTCTGTTCATATAGAACACAACCGAAGCCGTTTCGAAGGAAGCCATACTATGTCCCGACGGGAAGGAATATTCGTCGGGGATAGGGATTATGAGCTTCATATCGTTGTAAGTGAACGGACGCGGTCTTGCTATCAGATTTTTGAGAAGAATATTACCGAATATAAGTCCGAACAAAAGAGCTATGCCCAACATTATTCCGTATTTTCTTGTTTTTTTGAATATCATCAGAATAACCGCGAGGATGATATACGCAATGCCGTCGTTACCTATTACGGTGATAATCGGCATAATAAAATCAAGAAATGCACAGGTCAGGTTGTTCTTTATTGCGTTGAGAAGTGCAAAATCAATTGATTGAATAAATTCCATATTTCCTCCGTTATAAGCCGAGAACCCGCTTTGCGTTACCAGAGCAGATAAGCTCTCTTTCACTGTCCTTTATAAGCGGGTCGCTGATTACGGCGTGGACGAACATCGAGGGGTTGCAGGTCGGATAGTCCGAGCCGTAAAGGAATCTTTCCGCACCGAATTCGTCGATACCGTGTCTGAGCATTCCGTAGCGGAATACACCCGTGCCCGAAATATCGAGATAATAATTTTCGCTGAATTTCATTCTTTCAAGGTGACGCATATATTCTCTGTATTCACCGGGATGAGCGGCTACAAAGGTTACATCCTTATGGTCCTTTACCATTTTGTCCATACTGTCCTCGTTCATTGAATGGAAGCTTACGACCATATTGAAGGATTTTGCTACATCAAGAATTTCATAGAAGCCCTTGCAGGAATAGTCGTCCCAATGGTGGTAGTACGGCACGAGCTCACCGATTAAGCTTACGCCGAGCTTTGACATTCTTTCTATTTCCTCGCAGGATTCACGGACAAAATCCGGATGAACGTGGAAGCCCGGAATATAAAATCCGTTGTATCTCCTTGCGAGCTCAAGAGCCTTATTATTGAGGTGGCTTATATCCTCCCAGCAAGTACTTTCCTTGCGCTTGCCGATAACAGAGCCACAGATTCGGGTTATACCGAGCTTTCGGAGAATCTTTTCCGAGCTTTCAACGGTCATTTCGGAGTAGTCTCTGTGACTGCAGATATTATACTCGGGCTCATCGAATGGATGGGTGTGGAAATCTATAATTTCGTAATTCATAAAATCCTCACTGTAAGATAAAAGCCGACGAAGAAGTTCATCGGCTTTAATTTTTATTGATTACTGATTTTTCTGTGCGTCCTTTTCGCGAAGCTCGCTTCTTCTGATTTTACCGTTGAAGGTCTTGGGAAGTGCTTCCACATATTCAACTACTCTGGGGTACTTATAAGGAGCTGTGTTGTCCTTAACGTACTTCTGAAGCTCCTTGGTGAGAGCCTCTGTGCCCTCGAAGCCATCGTTGAGAACGATTGTTGCCTTAACCGCAAAGCCTCTTACGGGATCGGGTACGCCTGTTACGGCAACCTCCTTTACGGCGTCGTGCTCAAGAAGAACACTTTCGATTTCAAAGGGTCCGATTCTGTAGCCCGATGACTTGATTACATCGTCGTTTCTGCCTACGTATCTGAACATACCCTTTTCGTCTCTGTATGCGGTATCTCCCGTGTGGTAGAAGCCGTTGTACATAGCTCTTTCGGTATCCTCATCGCTGAAGTTATATGTATCTATAAGACCGCAGGACTTTCTCTTCTTGGAGAGTACTCTGCAGCAGATTTCACCTGTAGCACCGCGGACAACGGGATTGCCGTCGGCATCGAGAAGGTGCATATCAAATCCGGGAACGGGATAACCGAGTGTTCCGGGAACGGGCTTTGTCCAAGGGTAAAGAGTTGCGATACAGAGGCAGGTTTCCGTCTGACCGAAGCCCTCGTAAATTTCAAGACCTGTTGCGGCCTTCCATTTGTTGAAGATTTCGGGGTTAAGTGCCTCACCTGCGCTGCAGCAATGTGTAAGAGAGGAAAGATCGAATCTTGAAACATCCTGCTCAAGCATCATTCTGTACATTGTTGGAGGAACGCAGAAGGTTGTTACTCTGTGCTTTTCCATAACCTTAAGTACAGATTCGGGATCGAACTTATCAAAGTCATAAACAAGCACGGCACTTTCGCCGAACCACTGACCGTAGAATTTACCCCAGAGGGACTTGAGCCAGCCTGTATCGGAGATTGTGAAGTGAAGACCGCCGTCAACAACTCTGTGCCAGAATACACCAGTCATAATGTGTCCGAGGGGGTACTTGAAGTTATGAGTGATAATCTTGGGATAACCCGTAGTACCTGAGGAGAACGCCATAAGCATCATATCGTCTGCCCTGGTTGCGTCCTTACCGGTGGGTCTCTGCCACTTATCGCTTGCCATAAGGAAGCCTTCCTCGAAGTCGTGCCAGCCGTTACCGCATTTCTTGTGCTCTGTTACGAGCTTGATTTCTACGGTTTCATAGCCCTCGCCCTCATCGAAGTATTCGGTAGCGTTACCAAAGCCCGTAGCGATTACGCACTTGATTTTACCTGCGTTACAGCGGTAAACATAGTCCTTTGCCTTGAGCATATCGGTTGCCTGAACGGCTACTGCACCGATTTTGTGAAGTCCGAGCATACAGAACCAGAAGTAATAGCTTCTGCGGAGCACGAGAAGTACTCTGTCGCCCTTCTTGATTCCGAGGTACTTGAAGTAATTTGCCGCCTTATTGGATGCGAGCATCATATCCTTAAAGGTGAATTTTTTCTCCTCGCCGTCGTTGGATACCCACACCATAGCGAGCTTATCGGGTTTGTTTTTGCCGAGCACATCAACTACGTCATATGCGAAGTTGAAGTTCTCGCTGAATGAAAGTGTATAGTTTTGCTGGGCGTCCTCAAGGGAGAGAAAATCGTCCCTTGAAGCACCAACAAACTTTTCGTATATAGCCATTGGTTTTATCTCCTTGCGAATTTTCTTTATATTATTTCATAACCACAGCAATAAACTGTGCTTCTTTATCTATTGCAACCTCTGCATGGGGTACGCTTGCATCAAAGTACACACTGTCACCCTTGGATAATTCATAGGAAATATCGCCAATATAAAGCATCATCTTTCCGGAGAGGACGTAGTTGAATTCCTGTCCCTCGTGACCATGCATTACCGGAGGCTTATTATCCGGTGTAATTGTTACAAGGAAGGGCTCTGCCTTCTTGTTTCTGAATGTATATGCAAGGTGCTTATAGTCGTATTCTTCATCACGCTTAACGGAATAGCCCTTGCCTTTTTTTACCATACAACACATAGAAAGGGTCGGCGCACTGCCGCTGATTAAATCAAGAACGTCAACGCCTAAAATCTCTGCTGCATTGTAAATAAGGCTAAAGGAAAAGTCCATTTCACCGCTTTCGTAGCCAAGGTATGTATCAATATCAACCTCGAGCTTTGAAGCCATATCCTCGGGTGTAATCTCCATATCCTCACGGAGTGCACGCAGACGAAGACCTATATCCTTTATCTGTTCGTTCATAATCAATATCCTTTCTTTCTATTAACAAAGTGCGGTTTATTTTACGAATTCGTAACCTACTGTAAGTGCCTTCTTGTTAGGCTCAAAGAGCTTAACCTTTGTCGGAGGAACTACCTTTTCAAGAGCCGCCTCGGTATTTTCAAAAGAAGTGATATTGCACTTCTTAATAATGGCACCGACAATAATCATATTTGCAAGACCTGCGAGGTTGTTTTCTGTTGCCATTGTGCTTGCGGGGATATATACAACGTCAACGTCTGTTCTTTCAACCTTTGCATCGATAAGAGCGCTGTCAACGAAGATTGTTCCTCCGGGAGCAACCTCGTTTACGTACTTTGCAAGTGAGGGTGTGTTCATAGCAACGAGGATATCGGGCTTATCTACGATGGGAGAGCCGATGTTCTTGTCGCTGAGGATGATAGAGCAGTTAGCTGTACCGCCTCTCATTTCGGGACCGTACGAGGGAAGCCAGGAAACCTGCTTGTCCTCATTGAGTCCGATATATGCAAGGAACTTACCTGCGAAGAGGATTCCCTGACCGCCGAAGCCGGCAATGAGTATCTTGTTTTCCATTGTGTCAGTCCTCCTTATCGGAAATGTCCTTATAAACTCCGAGAGGATAATAAGGAATCATATTTTCTTCAAGCCATACAAGAGAATCCTCAGGTGTCTTACCCCAGTTTGTGGGACAAGTGGAAAGAACCTCAACAAGTGAGAAGCCCTTGCCATCAATCTGATTCTGGAATGCCTTCTTGATAGCAGCCTTTGCCTTCTTAACATTCTTTACGTTGTTTACGGCAACTCTTTCAAGATAAACCGCACCGTCAACGTTGGAGAGCATTTCACAAACCTTAACGGGGTAACCAACCTTTGTTACGTCACGTCCGTAAGGAGATGTCTGTGTAACCTGACCGGGAAGTGTTGTGGGAGCCATCTGGCCGCCTGTCATACCGTAAATAGCGTTGTTTACGAAAATTACTGTGATATTTTCGCGTCTTGCTGCTGCGTGAACTGTTTCTGCAGTACCGATAGCGGCAAGGTCACCGTCGCCCTGATATGTAAATACGATGTTATTTTCATCGGATCTCTTAACGCCTGTTGCAACGGCGGGAGCACGGCCGTGAGCTGCCTGAACCATATCGCAGTTAAAATAGTTATATGCGAATACGGAGCATCCTACGGGAGCAACACCGATTGCCTTACCGAGAACACCAAGCTCTTCAAGAACCTCAGCTACGAGTCTGTGGATAATACCGTGAGTACAGCCGGGACAGTAGTGAAGCGGTGCATCAGTAAGTCCCTTTGTCTTTTCAAATACTGTCATTAGTTGCTACCTCCATTCTTTGCTACTTCGCAAATCTTGTCAAGAATGAATTCGGGAGAAGGAATCATACCGCCTGTTCTTGTGCAGGAGTGAACGGGCTTCTTGCACTTGATTGCAAGCTCTACGTCCTCGATCATCTGACCCATATTAAGCTCAACGCAGATGAATTCCTTAACTGTATCAGCCGCCTCAAAGAGAACCTTCTTGGGGAACGGCCATACTGTGATAGGTCTTATCATACCTACCTTAATGCCCTTTTCACGAGCCGCGTCGATAGCGTTCTGTGAAACTCTGGATGCTACGCCGAATGCTACGATACAGTATTCTGCATCTTCCATTCTGTAGGACTCGTACATAACCTCGTTTTCTTCAACCTTTGCGTATCTTTCGTATCTTTCAAGATTCCAGTTTTCAAGATGCTCGGGGTTGAGTGCGAGAGAGTTTACGATGTTGGGCTTTCTTTCTTCCTTTGTACCTGTAAGAGCCCAGGGCTTTTCAACTGTTTCGGACTTGGGAATGCTGTCAAAGGATACAGGCTCCATCATCTGACCGAGTGTACCGTCGGCAAGAATCATTGTTGTCATTCTGTACTTATCGGCAAGGTCAAAGCCCTTAACTGTAAGGTTAACCATTTCGTTTACGGAGTTGGGAGCGAGAACTATCATATGGAAGTCACCGTGTCCGCCGCCGCGTGTTGCCTGGAAGTAGTCGGACTGGGAGGGCTGAATGCCGCCGAGACCGGGGCCGCCTCTCTGTACGTTTACTACAAGTGCGGGAAGGTCACAGCCTGCAAGATAGGAAATACCTTCGCTCTTAAGGGAGATTCCGGGGCTGGAGGAGGAGGTCATTACTCTCTTACCTGTGGATGCAACACCGATTACCATGTTGATTGCGGCAACTTCACTTTCAGCCTGAAGGAATACACCGCCGTCTATCTTGGGAAGTCTCTTGGACATATAAGCCGCAACTTCCGTCTGAGGAGTTATGGGGTAACCGAAGTAGTGACGGCAGCCTGCCATGATAGCGGCTTCAGCCATAGCTTCATTACCCTTCATAAGTTTCTTGTCACTCATTTTCTTTATTCCTTTCGTAAATTACAATCTTGATTTATTGCAGTATGTATTACTTTTCTACAGTAATTACACAGTCGGGACACATTGTTGCACAGAATGCGCAAGCGATACAAGCGCTCTGGTCTGTGATTCCTGCTGTGCGGTAGCCTTTTGCATTAAGCTTGTCATTAAGCTTAACAATCTTCTTGGGACATGCGGATACGCAAAGACCGCATCCTTTGCACATATCTTCCTTGAAAGTAACCTTCGGCATAATTTTTACCTCACTTTCTTTTTCAGAATGACTGTCTTACGCAGATTTTGATAGGCATAAGACCGTTTATTTTTGTTTTTAAATTTTCATACAGATTTTCTCTGACCGTAGTGAATCTGAGCGGTATTCCCGCAAGGGATGCAACACTTTCGGCGTAGTCAAGGCTGTCAAGAACATCCTCCTCGCTTGTGTCGTCACCTACGTTGGAGTTGTTTACAACGCCCGTAAATCTGACACCTGCGGCGAATTCGATTTCTCTCATAACCTCAATTGTTTCCTCGGGGCTTCCCGTGAGGAATCTGTATTTGTTTATTACAAAGAGCATTTCATAATTGTCCTCCTCGGCGAGGTAAGGGACATATCTTCCGAGAGCAAGTGCGCCTCTGTCGTCGCCTCCGACGTCAATTACTGCGTGCTTTGATTTATCGTGAACAACCGAGTAAGCCTCTGCGGGAAGTGCGGGAGTATCAACATTGGTATTCGCCATAACGGAGGAAACAAGTCTTATTCCCTTTTCCGCAAGGAGTGTTTCTGCGTCCTTTGTGCGGAAGTAAGGATTTACTATATCAAGGTCGGCAATGTCAACCTCTTCCCCGCTGTCCTTGATTTTCAAGGCGTAATTTATTGCAATGTTGGTTTTTCCGCTTCCGTAGTGACCTGCAAAAATTGTTACTCTTTTCAAATCTTTACAATCCATCCGTGCTTATCCTCAACTCTGCCCCACTGAATTCCCGTGAGAGTGTCATAGAGGTGCTGTGTGGTCTTTCCGATTTCGTTGTTGTTTACGATATATTCAACGCCGTCAAAGGAAAGCTTACCGATGGGAGATACAACTGCGGCTGTACCTGTTCCCCAAGCCTCCTCGAGTGTGCCGTTCTTGCAAGCTTCGAGAAGCTCGTCAACGGAGAGGAGTCTTTCGCTTACCTTATAGCCTTCTTCACGGAGAAGCTCAAGGCAGGACTTTCTTGTAATACCGGGGAGAATGGAGCCGGAGAGCATGGGAGTTACAACCTCGCCCGCAATCTTGAACATAACGTTCATAGCGCCAACCTCTTCAATGTACTTTCTTTCAACACCGTCAAGCCAGAGAACCTGAGTATAGCCCTTTTCCTCTGCTCTTGCGCCGGCTCTGTTAGCAGCTGCGTAGTTACCGCCGCACTTTGCAAAGCCTGTACCGCCACGGACAGCTCTTACATCGTCCTTTTCAATCATAATCTTTACGGGGTTGATGCCTTCCTTATAGTAGCTTCCGCTGGGAGAAGCAATGATTACGAATCTGGAGTTCTGGATACCGTGAACACCGAGAGCCTCGTCGTTACCGAAGAGGAAGGGACGAAGGTAAAGGGATTCGCCTGCACCGTAGGGTACCCAATCCTGCTCGTGCTTTACGAATTCTGTGATTGCCTGAAGCATTTCCTCCTCAGGCATTGTGGGAAGCTGAAGTCTTTCAGCGGAGTTGTTCATTCTTCTTACGTTTTCGATGGGTCTGAAGAGCTGAACGGAGCCGTCTGCTGTTCTGTATGCCTTAAGGCCTTCGAAGATTTCAGCGCCGTAGTGGAATACAGTTGCTGCGGGATGAAGAGAAAGATTTCCGAAGGGAACGATTCTTGCATCGTACCAGCCCTTTTCAACATTGTAATCCATCATAAACATATGGTCTGTGAAGTGCTTGCCGAAGCCGAGGTTTTCGGTAACCTTAACTCCGGGTGTCTTTGTGTTTTCAATTCTGATTTCCATTTTATTTACCTCTCTTTAATAAATTCAATGCTGTCTATATCATAAGGTGTTGTCTGATATACATAGTAGTTAAGCCAGTTGGAATAAATAAGATTCGCATGTGAGCGCCAGGTACAAAGAGGCTCCCTTGTGTCGTCGTCGTTCGGGAAGTAGTTCACGGGAAGCTCTATTGGAAGTCCTGCGTTTTTATCGCGGAGATATTCCTTCTGAAGAGTACCTGCATCGTATTCGGAGTGACCCGTTATAAAAATCTGTCTGCCTCCGTCTGTGGAAACTGCGTAAACGCCCGCTTCCTCACTGCAGGAGAGAATTCTGAGCTCGGGAACCCTTTCGATGTCCTCTCTGTAAACTGTTGTATGTCTTGAGTGAGGAACGAGGAACTCATCATCGAAGCCTCTGAAGAGCATACAGGATTTTCTTTCAACCGTGTGTCTGAACACACCGAACATTTTCTTGTCAAGGGGGTACTTCTTAACACCGTAGTGATAATAAAGTCCCGCCTGAGCACCCCAGCAGATGTGGAAGGTGCTGTGGACGTTTGTCTTTGTCCATTCGAAGATTTCACAAAGCTCGTCCCAGTAGTCAACATCCTCGAATTCAAGCTTTTCAACGGGAGCACCCGTGATAATCATTCCGTCGAACTTCTTGTGCTTTATGTCGTCGAAGTGCTTATAGAATGCCAGAAGGTGATCCTGCGAGGTATTCTTTGAATTGTGGGACTTTGTGCAGATAAGCTCAAGCTCAACCTGCAAGGGAGAGTTTCCGAGAAGTCTTGACAGCTGTGTTTCCGTGTCAATCTTCAACGGCATAAGATTCAGAAGGACTATTTTCAGAGGACGGATATCCTGAGTCATAGCACGGTTTTCCGTCATAACGAAAATGTTTTCGTCGTTGAGAATCTTTACCGCAGGAAGCTCGTTTGGAATTTTTATCGGCATTGACTCACCTCTTCTCAGTCTGCGAGAGCCTGTGCGAGGTCTGCAATGATATCGTCTGCGTTTTCGATACCGCAGGAGAATCTGATCATGCTGGGAGAAATTCCGCAGTTATAAAGCTCTGCATCTGTCATCTGACGGTGTGTTGCGCTTGCGGGGTGAAGAACGCAGGTGTGAGCGTCGGCAACGTGTGTTGCGATAATTGCAAGCTTAAGCTTCTTCATAAACTTTTCAGCCGCTGCTCTGCCGCCCTTGATTTCAAAGCTTACTACACCGCAGGAGCCCTTGGGGAGGTACTTCTGTGCAAGATCGTAATACTTATCGCCCTTAAGACCGCAGTACTTAACGGATTCGATCTTATCGTGGGAATTGAGGAACTCGGCAACAGCCTGACCGTTTGCGCAATGTCTTTCCATTCTTACGTGGAGGCTTTCGAGACCGAGGTTAAGAAGGAATGCGTTCTGGGGAGACTGGATAGAGCCGAGGTCACGCATAAGCTGTGCTGTAGCCTTTGTGATGAATGCGCCCTCAAGACCGAACTTTTCGGTATATGTGATACCGTGGTAGCTGTGGTCGGGTGTGCAAAGTCCGGGGAACTTTTCGGGGTACTTTGTCCAGTCGAACTTGCCGCTGTCAACGATACATCCGCCAACGCCGGAAGCGTGACCATCCATATACTTTGTTGTGGAGTGAATTACGATATCTGCGCCCCATTCGATAGGTCTGCAGTTTACGGGAGTTGCAAAGGTGTTATCAACGATGAGCGGAACGCCGTTCTTGTGAGCCATCTTTGCGAACTTTTCGATATCGAGAACTACAAGTGCGGGGTTTGCGATTGTTTCAGCAAAAACAGCCTTTGTGTTAGGTCTGAATGCCGCCTGGAATTCCTCCTCGGAGCAATCGGGGTTGATAAATGTAAACTCGATACCCATTCTCTTCATTGTTACAGCGAAAAGGTTGTAGCTTCCGCCGTAGATACAGGAGGATGCAACAACATGGTCACCGCAGGATGCGATATTGAACACACTGTAGAAGGATGCAGCCTGACCTGAGGATGTAAGCATTGCCGCAGAGCCGCCCTCAAGCGCACAGATCTTTGCAGCTACGTTATCGTTTGTGGGGTTCTGGAGTCTTGTGTAGAAATAGCCGCTTGCTTCAAGGTCGAAGAGCTTTGCCATATCTTCACTTGTATCGTACTTGAAGGTTGTGCTCTGAATAATCGGAATCTGTCTGGGCTCGCCGTTTCCGGGGGTATAACCGCCCTGAACACAGGTGGTTTCAATTCTGTTTTTCATTTTGGTTCATCCTTTCATAAACAAAAATTTGCGGCCTTGCACTTATAGCAAAACCGCACTTGATTTCCTGATTAAAATTGCGTTTTACACAGTTTTGCGTTTGTATTCAAATTTTTTAGTCCGAGCATAATAATCGCATACATAATATACACTGCCATAATTATCATAATGCTGTGTATTATAATGGCAGAGGAAATAATGCTTATAATGCTGATAATTATGCCGACAAATAGAAGAAAAACAGACACTGCCGCAGCAATGCCTGTAATAGCAACATTATTGAACACATTTGCAGAATTATGCGCACAATTTGTCGAAGGTGCAGTATGACGTGCATCTTTAGAAGAAGCTGATTCGAATGTCCAATTGAATCTGAGCATATCTGTTACCTCCGATAATTTTATGTATATGAATTATATCATATATGGGTAATTTTGTCAAGCAAAAAATACAAATTCCGGCACCTCGGAGTGAAATATAGCAATTTGTACATTATTTCAAATCACAATGTCGAATTTTGTGCAATTTTCACCAAACGAATAATGTGAATTATCGGTTGAAAATCATATCCTTCACGATTCCCGGGAGCTCTCGGAGGTAATAACACGGCAGAAGCACATAGTTTGTTTTCGTACAGTGGGAATAATTTTCAAATCCAAGCGAGGCGGCAATTTTGCCCGCTCTGTACTGATGAAAGCTATCGGTAATAACCGTTATATTTTCGCAAAGGGAGTTGGACTTAATTACCTCTGCGGAAAACAGAATATTTTCTCTTGTAGAGGTTGAAGCCTCCTCAAGGTAAAGTCTTTCGGGAGCTATTCCCATAAGGGTTAATTCGTTATACATACACAGTGCTTCGGACATAGGCTCGTTGTCGCCCTTGCCGCCTGAAAGTACGCATTTTGCTTCGGGATTTGCCGTCAGAAATTCGTAGGCGGCGTTTATTCTTCCGCGAAGCATTACTCCGGGACCGTATTCTCTGACACGGCATCCGAGGACTACGACGGTTGTTTCCTTGTCGGGCGGATTGGTTGCCGCTCTGACCATATTGCAGGTCAACACGGTTACGAAGATAAGTCCAGAAGCAACGATAAGAGCAAGGGCGGAAAGTACGGTCTTCCCTGCCCTTGTTCTGTATGTATTTTTAATAAAGGAATTGATTTTACGGAACATCAAGGAATAGAGAATAAAAACAGCCGACGCCGTTAATCCTATGATATTTCCCGTATTGAAAATGCCGTACATTATCGGCGGAAGCAGAAACCACACAAGAAGCACGCATCCGAGGATTGCAATCGGTATGCGGATAAAAACGGTTGTCCTCATAGCATAACTCCTATCAGATAAGTAACGAAGCTGCGTATATTACAACAAGATGCACAGGGTAATAAATATAGAAAAACCATTTAAGTCGTCGTGTTCCCCGCTTTCCGTTATAAAGGGCAATAATCGGCAAAGCAAAAAGCGAATACCATTGAATGCCACCTACGGAAAAGGCGAGAAGTGACAGTGCAAAAAGCGCCGCCGTAAGCTTTGAGGCTTTTCCCGGTGCAAAATATATCAGCACGGGAACCATAACTCCCGCAAAGCCGTAGTCAATGTAAAAATCGGTTTTATACAATATGTTCGGCAGAAATTCCGTAACGAAAAGCACGGAAAGAAGCAGAGCAACACCGAAAATCCACCAAATCGGGCTTTTCGATTTCACTGCTCTGTCAAAGGTATAAATAATAATTATGGAAAGCAGAAAGGTAACGAATATGCACTGATATAGCGACTGCATCGCAAAGAAATATACAAGCTGACAAAGAAGTGCGGTTGCTCCGATTATGAGTGCATATCTTTTTCTGTTTTTCGTATGGGTACAGCCCTCGGCAATCGTATAGGCGAATATCGGGAATGCAAGTCTGCCGATTATACGCAAAAGCTCGGAATCGGTCAGAATCTGCACGCCGATATGGTCAAGTGTCATTGCAACAAGGGCTATCATTTTAAGAGCATTACTGCTCAGTCCGAATGATTTTACTTTATCTGTCATAGCGACTTAACATATTCGATAAGCGCTCTTGCGTCTTCGAGGTTTGTAAAATCTCCGTCGGCATCGCAAAGCTCGATAAGAAGCTTTTCCAACGGCTTTGGATTTTTCTTTGCGGTCATTATTTTTTTGAGAGCAACAAGTGCCGCCCTGTGAGTTACGGTAAGCTCGTCAAGCTTCATTTTCCCGAGGAAGTTGAAAATGCGGATATTGGAGGGGACTCCGTTTTTGTAATTTCTTTCAAGCACCTCGTCGTCGTAATATTCACGGTAATGGATAGGTGTAATGCCCGTTGTGAAAACGACGATTTTCTTATCGGAGAGCTTATCCAGATTTTTATTTATAAGTCCGATACCGTTGATAACCTCGGCATACAGACCTCCGCCGTAGACGATACAATCGTACTGTACGAGCTTATCTATATCCGTTTGCTTTGCCTCAACGCATTCACAGCCAAGAGCCTCGGCAATATGACGGGCGTAGGCCTCTGTCGAGCCGTATTTTGTCTTATATACAACTATGCAGTTCATCACTTTACTCCTTAATGATATTGCTATCCGCTTCGGACGGTGTGGGAATATCCTGACCGAATGAGATATATGAGCTGAAAATTTCGTCTCTGTTTTTAGAGTCGATAAGATTGTTATACTGAAGAACGGAATACTCCTCTATCCAGTCCTTTTCAACGGGCGAAGCCTCGGAAAAAGGCACAAATGCTTCGTTTGTCACCGAAGCAAAGCCGAAGGCGTTCATTGCGGGGATTGCTTTTTCGCACTTTCCGAGGAATTCAAAGAATGGTGGAAGCGTAATTCCTGCGGTGTTCATAAGGTGAACGGAGAGATAGTTGAGGCTTGTGCATTCGACAAAGTCCTCGGGAATATCGTAATTTGCCCAGATGAAGAAGGGCATCTTATACTTCAGCATTTTTTCGTCGGTTGTGACATATGTGCCGCCGTGTACCTCGTTGTAGAAGTTTCCGTTAAGGCTTGGGAAATGGTCACCGAAGAACAGCACGAGCGTGTCTTCTCCGTATTCGGAAAGCTCGGTGATAAGGTACTCGACTGCGGTATCCGTTTTATTTGCAAGGGTAAGATACTGCTCTACCGTCGGATATTCGGCACTGTAGCCCGCAAGCTTTATTTCGGGGACGAAGTCCTCGCCGCTGTAGGTATATCCGCCGTGATTCTGCATTGTGATTCCGAAAAGGAAAAGCGGCTCGTCCGTTTCCTTGGAGCTTAGAGTATCCAGCATATATTCGAAGGTTTCCATATCGCTTACATATTCACGGATGATTTCGGGCTCGGTGTAGCTGTCAATAAAGGTGCTTTCGTCAAAGCCGAGATAAGGATATATTTTTTCTCTCGACCATCCCGAAGCAAAGTAGGGATGCGTTGCTACACAGCGGTATCCGTAAGAACGGAGCACCCACGGAACCGAATATATTTCGCCGTTGATATACTGCTGATACGGCACGGAATTATCAGGAAGGAACGCCATTGAATGTCCCGTGAGGAACTCAAACTCCGAGTTTGCCGTATTGCCTCCGAAAACGGAAGCGAGTGCGTAGCCCTTTATTGTGTTTTCGTTCAGAGAATCAATAAAAGGTGTTACCGGCTTATCGGTATTGAAGTTATCACCGAGGATTCTGAAGTCAGCGAAGGATTCGTCCATAATTACTATTATGTTGGGATATGTCTGCTCTTTGTGAGGAGTATTCTCTGTAATTTCCGGCTGAGGCTCGGTCTGCTCGGGATGGGTTATCATCGGAGGATTGGGATAGTTCTGCACCTTGATGGCGTTTTCGTTGACATCACTGTGCTTTTTCACGATGTCCCTTACCCTGTCGGGAGAATAGTCCTTGGGCTTATTTACGGCAGAGCTTCTGATTTCAAGAAAGAAGTTGAGAAAATAGCCGTTGAGTCTTGTTCCCTGGGAGTCCCAGAGCTTGATTTGTATATTGGTTGTTGTAAGAAGAAGGCATACGAGAAGCAGAAAATCCGCCACAAGGTATACCATTCGCATACGGAAGCATTTCGGCACCTTCACACTTGGGAAGCAAAAGAGAAGGAACACCGACAGAATCCACGAAACTATGCCGTAGAACATACTCGGAGTGAGTCTCGGGGTATACTGTCCCGCAACGTTCACTGCGGTTTTAATTGACATAAAGTCAAGCGGTGCAAGCTCTTTTCCGCGGAACTGATATATAAATCCGTTGGCAAGGCACAGAAGAAGAAGGAGCAACGTGCCGATTATCAGAGCGGAGCGCCAGTTTCCCGTAAACACCATAATAAAAAGGCACACGAGAATCATAATCATAAAATTGAGTATAAGCTTATTAAAGCTTACGCCCATTCTTCCGACGACATTCAGCATTGCCAGAGAGCCTATCCAGGTTATAACAATAACAACAAGACCCGCAAGCACATTAAGTGCGATACGGGATTTGTTTGTATGCGCCTTCACCTTTACAAAGCCGACGAGTGTAAAAAGGAATCCGAATACGAATCCCACAAGCCAGTTGTACCAGGTTGCGCAGGCAACAAGCAGGAAAAGTCCCGCAAGTGCGCCTATGTAGCCTTTTTTCTTGTCTATGTCTATAAGATTATAAATTGATTCCATTTCGATAGATGTTTTAATTTCGTCG
>JAFYPA010000080.1 GCA_017560085.1 Clostridia bacterium | reverse complement strand
CACAACAGTTGCATATATCGATGCTACAGGCAACGAGCCCGTTGATATTGCCACACTTACATTTACATTTGGACAGAACTATAGCTACGACACCCTTTTCGTAACAGGCGAGGATGAAGGCTCCGATGAGTCTGCTACTGTTGCTTCCGCAAAGGCTGTTATGCACGAAAAGGACAGCTATGATGTTACACCCGTTGATGTAACAGCTGTAATCAGCAATATGCTCGTATTCACAGCTGACGACTTTACACTCGGAAACCTTGAAACAGTTTATAACGGAAAGGGTCAGACATATACTGTTGACTCTGATGTTGCTGATTCCTGGGATATTTGTGTCGGTGATAACGCTGAAAGCACAGTAACAGACGCAGGCGAATACAGAGTATTCCTTAAGGATGTTGCAGGCGAAGGCTATTACGATGCAGTTGAGGTTGAATTCACAGAAAAGTTTGTAATCAACAAGGCAACTGTTGCAATCCAGGTTCCCAAAAAACCCGCAGCTGTTGACTATGTTCCCGGTGGTTACGACCTTGCAAACCTTGAAATCGAAGGCTGGGAAGTACAAAATCCCGGTAAGGTTAATGCAGGTACACATGACGTTGCCCTTAAGTATGTAGGCAAATTTGATACAAAGAACAATATTTATACCTTCGATAATATTGAAGTAACCTCACCGAGCGATCTTGGTCCTAGTGTAGAGCTTGTGGTTAACAAGATTCCCGGTACAATTCCCGAGCTTCAGACAAACTATGAAGTAACATATGATGAGAATCTTGAAAGCCAGTGGATTATGTACTATGTTGACCTTTCCGAAGGATGGGAATGGTCTGACGCATCTATGATCCCCACAATCGGTGAAAACAAGAACATTCTCGTTATGTTCTTACCCAAGGATACAGATAACTATACATATGAGGGTCTTGTAACAGAGGGCTACATCAGTCCCCTTGTTGAAGGTCGTGTTAATGTAACTCTTAAAAAGGCAGAAGGCACAGCACCCGCTCTTCCCGTAGTTACAGCGTCTAAGAGACTCGAATCTGCAGATGCAGCTCTCAATGCAAGTGACTTTATCACAAATTCAGGTGTGTGGTCTTACTCCGATAAGAAGCTTACAGTAGGTAAGAACACAATCGAATTTATCTACAAGCCTCTTAATACAGATAAGTACGATTACTCCGAGCTTGAAAACTGGAACTCCGAAAAAAATCAGTTTGAATACACAGCTGAAGTAGAGGTTCTCAAGCCCTACCTCAATGTAATAGTTCCTCCCGCAAATCCCGCTCATAAGACATATGTTGAGGGTGGTATCAAGTGTGGCGAATTCGTTCTCGCTGACGGATGGGAATTCTTTAATCCCGATGCTACATTCACTTCGGCAGGTGAATACGAAAGAGTAAGAGTTCGTTACCCCATTCCCGAAGGCTATGATATCAATCCCGAATCCGGCTACACAGTTGAGGATGGCTACATCGAATCCACAGTTTCCGTTTTCATCGACAAGGCTCCTTTCCCCGTAGATGATGTTTCCTTCCTCCAGACAGCTACATATACAGGTGAAAAATTTGCAATCACAGAAAAGGTTGCTCTCAAGGATCTTTCTGATGTTACAGAAGACGACTTCACACTTTACTGCGATGCTGATATCGTAAACGCAGGTAACTACGATGTTTACGCTACAGTTAAGGAAACAGCAAACTATCTTGGCGTTTCCGAAAAGTTCAAAGTAGGTATTTTCACAGTTGACAAGGCTACCGTAACAAAGGATATGTTTACTGTTACAGACAACGAGCATGTTTATGACGGTACAGATAAGTCCGCTACAATTACTGTAAAGGACGGCGTTACACCTCCCACAGTTTCCATCAACGACAACAACGGAAGCTCTGCTGTAGGCGAATACTCCATCAGAGTTACCGGTGCTGCAAGCACTAACTACAACGCATATACACTTCTTCTCGACACAAAGGTTATCGTAACAAAGGAAATCGTAACCATCACAGCTCCCGCAAATCCCGCAGCTGTTGACTATGTTGAAGGTGGAGTAAAAGCCTCTGACCGCGTTTCCATTGAAGACTGGTCTGTAATTACGGATGCAAGCTTCAACGCAGGTACTCACGCAATTCCCGTTCGCTATAACGGCACAATGGATTTCAACTCCTACACATACAAGTTCAACGGTGAAACCGTAACAGCAGCACCCGAGACAACAGTTGAGTTTACCGTTAATAAGATTGCTCTTCCCGAAGACGTATTCACTGCCGAAAAGGTTGAAGCCGTTTATGACGGAACAGCAAAGGAAATCACAGTTAAAGTTAACGACAAGTACACAGGTGTTGGTCAGTACACCATTGAATACTCTGCTGTATCTGTAGTTAATGCAGGTAAATACACTGCATTTATTACGTTTGCCGAAGGTACAAACTATCTTGGTCTTACATTTGAACTTGCAGATATCATCGTAATTGCAAAGGCTGATGTTGTAAAGGAAGATATCACACTTGCAAATACCGAATATACATATGACGGCACAGCAAAGAAGGCAACAGCCACAGCAAAGGACGGCATTGGCGCTCCCACAGTTTCAGGTGAAGGCACAAATGCAGGTACTTACACAGTTACTGTTGCAGGTGAAGAAACAACAAACTACAAGGCATACACCCTCACATTCGAAAACGCACTTGTAATTAAGAAGGCTGACGTTGCAAAGGCTGACATCACAGTTGCAAATACAGAGTACACATTCGACGGCACAGCAAAGAAGGCAACAGCAACAGCAAAGGAAGGCGTAGGTACTCCCACAGTTTCCGGTGAAGGTACTAATGCAGGTACATATTCCTTCACAGTTGCAGGTGAAGCAACAGATAACTACAACGCATATTCCTTCACATACGAAAACGCTCTTGTAATTAACAAGGCTGACGTTGCAAAGACAGATATTACTCTTGCAAATACCGAATATACATATGACGGTACAGCAAAGAAGGCAACAGCCACAGCAAAAGACGGCATGGGTGTTCCCACAGTTACAGGCGAGGGAACAAATGCAGGTTCTTACACAGTTACTGTTGCAGGTGAAGCAACAGATAACTATAATGCATACTCCTTCACATTTGAAAACGCACTTGTAATTAACAAGGTTGCACTTCCCGCAGATGCCGCAACAGCAGAAAAGGTTACTGTTGAATACGACGGCAACGCAAAGACAGTAACAGTAACTGCAAACTCCGCATACAACGGACTCGGTGATTTCACGGTTGCTTATCCCGATGGAAACATCAATGCAGGTACATATAAAGTTACCGCAACATTCGCAGAAGGCAAGAACTACAAGGGCGGTACACTTACATTCACTGATGCTCTTGTAATCACAAAGAAGGCTCTTGCTACAATGTCCGTTCCCACAATTGTTGCTGAAGCATACGTTGGCGAGGAATTCAAGGGCAACGCAGGTGAAAGCTTTGTATTCGCACAGGATTATGTAATCGTTGAAGGCGAAAACAAGATTGTTGTTACAAAGACAATCGAAGGTAGCTTTGCTAAGAACTACGACTACACAGCAGCAGCTGCAGCAGCAGGCGTTACACTCACGGTTGCAGACAACAATGATGTAACCTTCACAAAGGAATACACAATCATCGGTAAGGCAAAGACAGGTAAGATTTCCATTACAGCTACAACAGTAAGCGCTGTTGAAGGTGCTTCCGAGCTTGACGATGTATATGTGTTAATTACCCCCGAAAACGACGATTCTTACTTCCTTGATGCTACTCAGTACACTGAAATAGACAATGAAATCAAAATTACTGATCTCGAGCTTGAGTTTGGTAAGTACACCGTTACTATCAAGAAGCAGAAGTATCTCTTGCTTACTCTTGACGTTACAATTGATGAAGACGATGGCGTAGCTGACGAATTTGTATTCGACCTTATCCCCGGTGACATCATCGGCGGCGAAGCAGGCAATGAAACAGCAGGTGATGGCGTTATCGACATCGACGACTTCGTAATCGCAATCAGATCCTTTGACACTGCATCCGGCGAAGCTGTAAAAGCTGCAGCTGATATCAACGAAGACGGCTCCAATAATGTAACAGACCTCGGTTTCATCAAGGCTAACTTCAATAAGACTACAGAAGATTATCTTAAGTAATTATAATCGAATCCATTAAGGATATATAAGATTTACCGCACCTCACAAAAAGGGGTGCGGTTTTCTTTTATAAATTATCCGTCGGTTATTGAAATATTCAAAATTATATTGTATAATACATAAGAAATCAATTCACACGGAGCGTACAATGAATCATACAAAAATAGCTGAGCTTGCCCATGTTTCCATTTCCACCGTGTCCAAGGCACTTTCCGGAAGCAACGATATAAGCTCCGAGCTTGCGGAAAAAATACGTCAGATTGCTCTTGAAACAGGATATTTTGCCGAAAAGAACAAAAGAAAAGCCGCCAACAAAAGAAAAAAAGGAGCAAACATTGCCGTTATCTGCCCCGAAATTATAAGTATTCATTATTCAAAAATCGTAACTCTCCTTGAAAGCTTTATTGATGAGCGAGGGGGGAGGACAGCGATTTACATTTACGGCTTCAACGTTGAACGGCTAAACGAGCTTGTGCTGTTCCTTTCAACAGACGGACTTACAGACGGAATTATTGTTTTATCCTCATCCAGAATTGAAAATATTCCCTCGGTTCCGATTGTAAGCTTTGATTCCTTTAAGAATCAGCAGTATTATTCCATCGGAGTTGATATAAACGTTGTTTTTGACGATATTATAAAATATCTCAAGGAGCTCGGACACGCCAAAATAGCCTTTGTCGGAGAGCCGAGAACAATAACCAAGGAGCTTGCCTTCAGAAAATCAGTTGAAAAATACAACCTTGAGCTCAACGAAAATTTCATCCTCAAAATAGAAAAGCGCTTCGCAGACATAGGCAGAGAGGCGGCAATATCAATTATCGCACTGGGCGAAGACAGACCCTCTGCAATCATTACGGCATACGACGAGGTAGCCGTATCCCTCATATACGACCTTGAAAAGGCGGGCATCAGAGTGCCCGAGGATATATCGGTTGTAGGTCTTAATGATATCCCGCTCGCACCGTATACAAGAACCTCCCTTACGACAGTCCGCTTCAATTACGACGAGCAGGCGGCTTTAGCCGTGGATATTCTGTACGATAAAATCTATTCGGAAAACGATTCCACAGAGCATCTCACGGTAAAGCACGAGCTTATAATCCGCGATTCCGTTGCACCCGTAGTAAAATGACAAACAAAAATCCGCCCGAGCCACACGGCAAGGGCGGAAATCTTTTTATGCGAGCCTTATGCAAGCTCCTCCATGTAATCAACTACATCCTTGACAGTAACGAAATTCTTCGCTCTTTCCTCGTCGATTTCGATACCGAATTTTTCCTCGCAGGCGAGAACAAGCTCGGAAAGCTCGATAGAGTTCATATCAAGGTCGTTAATAAGCTCTGCATCCATAGTGATGAGGTTTTCCTTGATCTGCATATCATCAACAAGAATTTCTTTGAGTTTTTCAAACATAGTAAAATCTCCGTTTCAAATGTTAGTTTATTTCACAAGATATCGCTTAATCTTGCGAGAGGTTGTTTTTTCGAATTCGGTCTGACGAAGCTCGATGTTTCGCACCTGCTTGAAGCCGGGAAGCTTCTTGTTGAGTGTATTTACACTTGCCTTGATGCTCGCAGCGATTGTATCAATATCAGTACCCTTTTCGAATTTATCAAAGGCAGGGAACACTATTGCGGTAAGAACAACGCTTTCGCCGTCTCTTCTGCCCACAACAACGCTTTCTGCGATTGTTTCAATGTTGGAAAGGTATTCTTCGATTTCCTCGGGGAATACATTCTTGCCGTTTTCAAGAACGATTACGCTCTTCTTTCGACCTGTTATGTAAATATAGCCGTCGTTATCCATATATCCGATATCGCCCGTTCTGAAGTAGCCATCCTCGGTGAATACCTCCTCGGTAGCCTCGGGGTTCTTGTAATAGCCGAGCATTACATTTTCGCCCTTGACGAGAATTTCACCCTCGGTAAAGCCCTTTGAGTTTGTGGTATTACCGTCAATAATCGCGGTGCATGAGGGAACAGTGGGACCTACAGAGCCGCGCTTGGGTGCGGAAAATGGATTTACGGAAATAAGAGGGGAGCACTCGGTGATGCCGTAGCCCTCGTAAATGTTGATTCCGAACTTCTTGAAGGTATCCGCATATTCGGGATTGAGAGCCGCACCGCCGCAAACGATTTTGCAAAGTCTGCCGCCGAAGGCTTCAAGCACCGTTCCGAAAAGCTTTTTTCTCACGTCAATACCAACCTTGCCGAGAGCGGAGCTGATTTTAAGACCCATCTTAAGCTTCTTGAGCTGACCTGTCTTTTTAGCTTCGTCAAAAATCTTCTTATACATCGTATTTACAAACAGAGGAACGAGTATAAGTCCCGTAGGCTTAAAGAGCTTGAAGTTCTTAAGAACGTACTTAAGGCTGTCGTTGATACAAACCGTAGCACCGAGGTTAAGCGCGGAAATCATAACAGCAAGCTCGTATGTGTGGTGAAGGGGGAGTACGGATACGAGAACGTCGTCTACCGAGAAGTCAACGGTTGCACAGGCGGAGTTTACGCAGGCAACCACATTTTTTTCGGAAAGCATAACGCATTTGCTCGTTCCGGTTGTACCGGATGTAAAGAGCATTTCTCTCATATCATCGGATGCCTCGTATTCCGAAAAGTTAAAGCCGTCTTCAACAAGCCTTTTGCCGTCTTCAAGAAGCTTTGAAAGGAGAATTACATTCTTATTTTCTGTAAGCTCCTCGTCCTCGCAGTCGATGGGAATGTAAATTCGTGCGGAGTCGGAAGAGAGAATCTTATCCTTGAACTTAGCACAGAAGCTCTTTGTGAATACAATCGCATCAGCCTCGCTGATATCAAGGAAGCTGAAGAGCTGATCTACGTCAAGCTCCTTATCAAGGGGGATTATAACACTGCCCAAACAAAGGGTAGCAACATATGTCATAACCCATTCGGGACAGCTTTCACCGACAACGGCGATTCTCTTGCCTGCAAGTCCGACAGAATTAAAAGCGGCACCGAGGCGTTTGCTGTTGTATGAAAACTCGGAATAGGTCATTTCAAGGATATTCTTCTTTGCATCAAAATATCTGAAAGCAACCTTGTCACCGTGCTTTGAGGTAATTTTATTATTAAACTGAAGTATAGACGAAATAGGATCGCGATGGGGATTTAAAGTCTGTGTCATAAGCTTTTCCTTTCGGATAATTCCAGCACAGTATGTGCCGTGATTTTTTTGTCCGAGGCGCAAATATTACATTGTGCCACAGACAAACATATTCAATTATACTCAAAAGCGGAATATTTTCAAGACACTAAGAATTATGTAAATGTTAAAATATGATTAACTGACCTCAAGGGAAGTTGTCAGTGCTCCTCGAAGAATTCGATAAGCTCGCCGTCGGGTCCCTTTACAAAGGCAAGAACGCAGGGGATAGGCGGATTTGCGGGAAGCTCCTTGGGAGAAGGCTCCATATGAGACTCACAGCCGAAGGCGATAGCCTTGTCGTACCAGTACTTTGCGTTGTCAACTCTGAATGCGAAGTGGATAACGTTACCGCCCTCCTCGTCATACATAGTTCTGGGAGCGGCGCTTGAGAAGAGCTCAATCATATTGCCGTTACCGCACTCGAGAAGAGCGATTGTCTTTACACCGTCAGCGGTTTTCCATCTTCTGTACTCGGTAAGTCCGAGGCATTCTGTGTAGAATTTGTATGACTTATCAAAGTCGGATGCATTAAGAGCGATGTGATGAAAGCCGTTTAATTTTTCCATGATAAATTCCTTTCTTGTCAATATTTTGATATGTCGCATATAATTATACTACATATCGATTGAAAAATCAAGTATATTATGGAAATTTATATAATTATGAGGTATATAATATGAAGTCCTGCCTTAAAATCAACTCCGTTTCCGACAGTTCATCTGCGGGTTACACACCCTTTCAGATAAGAAAAGCATACAATTTAAGCACAAAATACAGCGGAGGCGGAATAAAAATAGCTGTAATAGCATTTTTCGAAAACCCGAATATCGGACGGAATCTCGATGTGTTTTCCGATGAATTCAGCCTAAAAAGAACTACAATAAACACAATCGGAAATGCGACTACGAAGGATTTTGACTTCTCGGCATACATAGAGCCCTGTGTAGACACTCAATGGATTCACGCAATATCCCCGGAATCCGAGCTGACGGTAGTATACGCACCGTCTTATACTCCCGAGGGAGCTATGTCTGCGGTAGAGCTTGCACTTGATAACGGAGCGGATATAATAATACAGACCTACCAGGCACCGTTCCTTGAGGAATACACAAGGTACAGCGAAGTATTCAGAAATGCCTCGTTTATAGCCTCGGCGGGAGACTACGGCTACGGTGCTTTCTTTCCATCCTGCTATGAAAACGTTATTTCGGTCGGAGGGACTGTGCTTGAAATAGATTCCGACGGAACGAGAATTTCCGAAGAAACGGTGTGGAGCGGAACGGGCGGAGGCATCTCACCGTATATAGATATTCCCTCATATCAAAGAAAATTCATTCCGATAGACCAAATCACAAGCGGAAAACGGGCTGTTCCGGATGTTTCATTTCTTGCGTCATCGAGTAAAGGCTTCAGCGTTTATCACTCCTCGGCAGACGACCGCTTCGGATGGTACACCGTGGAAGGAACCAGCATTTCGGCATCAATAATTGCTGGAATCACCGCGAATATGATGTCTGCGGGATTTATCGGAAAAGAAAATCTCCCACAAGTCCTCTATGGACTCGCAGGAGAGCTTTCCTACATAAACAAGTACAATTTATACAACGACATAAAGCGGGGCTCTAACGGCAAATACACCGCAATGCATGGCTATGACCTTTGTACGGGACTCGGCTCGCTTATGAACATTTAACAATCAAAGCTGAATATAAAATCGGTATCCCACCCGGGAACATACTTCAAGTGACGCATATACAGTCTGTATCCGTCCTTAATTTCGGAAACCGCCTCGGGAATACTGAAAAAATCCTCGTTTCTGTGGTATGCGGCAACCTTCATAACGGGGGCGTCCTTTCTGATGACAGAGGCAAGTCCCCGAAGAGCATTCGCATCCGAGCCTTCGGCATCGATTTTTACAAAGCCAATCTCCTTGTCTATATAATCCTCGGCACGGACTGCGTTTATATCCTTGAATTTCGTGCTGTTTCGTCCCTTGTCCGCAGAGCCCGCACGACCCGAATTGGAATAGAATCTCAGAGTTTCGGTCTTATCCCACGCCGCGGCGTTTACTGTATTGCATCGGATTCCGCGGGATTCGAAGCGCTCAAGCATTTTTCTGTAGTTCTTTTCGTCAGGCTCGAAGGCATATATTTCTATATCGTTTCCGTGATGGCTTACATACTTTTCAACCGTGTCTCCCGTGTATGCGCCTATATCAACGTAATTGCGGGAGGTAAGAAGCCTAGATACAAGGCTGTCGCACTCGGATTCGGTAACCTCACAGCTTCTCAGGTAATCTATATTTCCCGTGATTTTAAACGCCAGAGAGCACACAAAAGTGTTTCTCGACACATCATCCGAGAGCATATCATAAACCAATTCGAGGCGTTCCTTGTGAGCCTTGAAATATTCCATATCAAAAAGACCGCTCCCGAAAACGGGCACATCGGGGGCATATAGCTCCTGCTCGGAGGCGATTCGGTAGATATTGGAAAGAACCTCATTTCTCTGACTGGCGAAGGACACAATCACGATAAATTCGCCGAGCTCCACTTTGAAATCGGCGTATTTCTTCACCTTGAAGCCGCGGAAGCTTCTGTCTCTTGCGAAATCGTCGCTGGCGAAGATGCCGTAGAGCTTTATTCCTTTTTCCTCAAGGACGTCGATTATCTTGTCCGCGCCGTTGCCCGTGCCGTACATGACTATGGGCTTTTCGGTGTTGTACAGATGAGTCCAGACGTCCTCTTTTATCGAAAGTAAATCATCAAAAATCATTATGTATCTCTTTTCTGCTTTATTTGAAATCATTTTACTACACTTTTTGACATTTGTAAAGTATATAGTCATTAAATTATTACAAAATAATTTCACTATTCACACTTTTTGCATTTGAAAATGAAATTATAATATGTTATAATATAAATATAAGACAGCAACCAAACCCCTTTTACATAAAAATGAGGACAAATATGAAAACAAGACTTTTATGCCTGGTGCTTGCTATGCTTATGCCTCTGACCGTTGCCTTCGGTGCGGAATATACGGCAGAGGGCAATACAGTCGCACGGGAAGTAACCCACACCGTTTCCCCGGGTCTTACATATAAGCAGTCCGTCGAGGTTTGTGACGGCGTAAGACAGGAAATATTCACCTTTGAATATACACCGCAGGGCGATACCGCAATAATCCCCGCCTACGGAAGCTATCTCTACGGCTTTACCTCCGTGGGCGATATGATTAAGCAGTACACGGGCGAGGGCAGAGTTGTCGGAGGTATAAATACCGACTTCTTTATCACAAGCACGGGAGTTCCGCTTTCCTGCCTTGTAAGCGGCAATGAAATTATCTCATCCTGCGACAGCAGAGCCGCAATCGGCTTCGACAAGGACGGTAATGCGGTTATCGGCTTTCCCGAAATCAGATGCGGGATGTATTCCGAAAGCGACAATTATGAGGTAAAGATAGCTCACATCAATAAAACACCCGCCCGGTGGGGCGTATATCTTGTGACGGATAAATTCTCTGCGACCACAAAGTCACCCAAAAGCACCGTAGAAATAGTTCTGATGCCCTATGACGAGGACGAAACATTAAGAAAATTGTTCAACACATCTATGGCGACCCCGCCGATAGAGTCGGACGAAGCACCGACTTTGCCGAATGATGATACATCGGAAGATGAATCGGATTATGACAAACTCCCCGAAGAGGAAGATATCATAATCCCCGAGGGTGCAAATCTCCGTGACTTCGACCTTTCCGAGGATATGTTCGTCCCGACGGACAGCAGAATTCTTTACGGTCAGGAAATCAAGGTTGCCGTTGCCGACATTAGAAGAAGCACATCGAACGGAAAAATCCCCAATGGATGCTTCGTTGCCTGCGTTCCCGAAAGCAGATTCGAGGAGTTCTTCCCGTTAATCGAAAAAGGGGACACCTTCACCATATCCACGACGCTTTCCGAGGAGTTTTCCGAGTGTGTAAGCATATTCGGTGCGGGCTCGGTAATTGTAAGCCGCGGAGAATTTGTCGAGCAGGCGGATGACAGCATCTACCGCTACAAAAACCCGAGAACAGCCGCGGGAATCCGCGAGGACGGCTCTGTTATATTCCTTTGTGTTGACGGCAGAAACAGCCCTTTAAGCTCGGGATATACAATCAAAGAGCTTGCCGACTATATGATTAACGCAGGGTGCGTAAGTGCCGTAAACTTTGATGGGGGAGGCTCGACAACCTTCTACTGTGCCGACCTCGGAGAAGAAAATGCGCTCATCAAAAACACACCCAGCGACGGAAGCCAGCGAAGAGTTTCCGACGGGCTTATTTTCGTAAACACCGCAGATAAGAGCGGTATACCGACATATGCCTCGATTTATCCCGCAAGCTATCTGTCATATTACAAAAGCTCGGAAACCGTGCTCGGCGACAAAATACTGTTCGCAGATGATACATATCATCCCGTGGAATTGGAGGATGAATATGAGCTGTTCGCAGACGATACCTACGGAGAGCTTAACGGCAACGTTTTCACTTCAAACGGTACAGTCGGCGAGGCACTTATCGGATTGAGCTCCGAGGGGCTGGACAATGATATTGCAATCGGCAGAATTATCCTCACGGACAAGGTTGACACATTCAGTGTCACAGCAGAGGAATACAATTTAGATCCCTTCACCGATACATCAAAGCTATCGCTTGTGGCTTCACTCAACACAATTCCCGTAAGCATCGGAATATTAAGTCCCGAATGGACTGTAAAAATCAAAAATGACATTCATCACACTCCCGAAGATGTCGAAGCCGAGACAGACACCGAGACTCCAACGGAGACCGTAGCCGAGAAAATCACGGAAGAATCCGATATTTCGGAGGAATCCATTCCCGAAGAAGAAGCCAAAGATGCCAACGAATCCGAAGAATCCGAAGAATCCGATGACCACACAGACATCACCGCAGAAGAATCGGAGGAAGAAGTAATCCCTCCCGAATTCATTGAGGTGGACGAAGCCTATGCATTTATATCGGCGGAGGAAAACTCATTCAAGGTAATAAAAAAAGGATATACATATTATATCACGGCAACACTCGACGAAATCGAGATTACCTTTGAAATTACCTCGGAGAAGCACCCCTTCGGCGATACGGAGGCTCACTGGTCGGCAAGAACCACATATGATATGTTCAAAAAAGGCTTGTTTATCGGAGAGGAATCAAACGGAGAATTTCTTTTCCACCCCGAAAGAAATATGACAATCGCCGAATTTTGCACGGTGCTTGCAAGAATCCTTGAGCTTGATACCTCTTTTTATCCGAAATCCGTACAGGAAGAAGCCACCGAAGAAGAGCCGATAGCTCCCGATTCTGACCTTGAAATCGTATCCGAGTCCGAAACGACGGAGATAACCACCGAATCTGAAAACTTTTCAGAGGAACACCCCTCCGAAACTGATGCATTTCCCGAGGAAATCATAACTGAGACCGAGGATGACATCATACCCGACGAATCGGATTCCTCGGATGAGCCCCTTGCAAAGGCTCAGCAGATACTCTCCACCGTCCCCGAATGGGCAAGGGGAAGCATATTCGCTCTTTACGATAACGGATATATTGATTCCCTTATCCTTGTCGACGGGGAAGGAAATCCGTCCCTTGATTCGACACGTAACATCATGAGATTGGATGTTATCCGAGTGCTCGGAAGCATGATGCTTCCCGACGGGGAAATCTCTCCTGATTACACCGAGGCTCTGTTTTCCGACTTTACATCCGAATCGGAATCGGATGCACTTCATCTTTACGCAATGACTCAAAACGGCATAATTACGGGCTACGAGGACGGCACCGTCCGACCTGATAACAGCCTCACAAGAGCCGAGGCGGCGACCGTTTTTTCACGATTCTGCGAATTTCTTGATAAATTAAGTGAAATATCCGAATAAAAACCAAAACACCGCCGAAAATAAAATCGGGGGTGTTTTCTTTTGAATTTTGTTATGTATTTTGTGTGGCTTGCAATGTGCTATCTGCTGTTTTTGAACAAATGCGTTTACAATAGAAGAATCGGATTGGAGATAACACTGTCCTGCGTTATGACTCTTTTGTTCTCCGCTTTCTGTCACTCGGCGTATTATCAGATTTCGTTTTTTGTGATAATATATTTCGTTCTGACTATAATACATTTTATCGCCATGGTATTTGAGTTCTGATTATTTAATATCAAAAACGGAACGAAGCTTTTCTATGGCGCTTTTTTCGATTCTTGAAACATAGCTTCTTGATATACCCAGCATATCCGCAATTTCCCGCTGAGTAACGGGTCTTTCGCCCGAAAGACCGTACCTGAGGACTATAATCTCTCTTTCTCTGTCGTCCAGCTTTTCCTTTACCGCCTTCAGAGCCTTTATGCTGTTTATTTTAAAGTCTATTTCCTCGGCAATATTGTCCTCACAGCATATAATATCCATATAGGTCAGGGGATTGCCGTCGTTGTCGGCATCTATTGCGTCCGACATCAAAGTTTCAGCACAGAGCTTTTTTCTCGCACGGAAATACATCAGAATTTCGTTCTGAAGGCATTTGCCTGCATATGTTGCAAATCTTGTACCGCAGTCGGGATTGTATGAATCAATCGCCTTTATAAGTCCTATTGAGCCTACGGATATAAGGTCGTCTCTTTCGTATTCGTCTGCCGTGTACTTCTTTGCTATGTGTGCAACGAGTCTAAGATTCCGCTCTATAAGTATGTTCCTTGCGTTTTCGTCTCCTGACCCTGCAAGTCTGAAATATCTGTATTCCTCCTCGGCAGACAATGGCTTTGGGAAGAGGGAAGAGGAGGAGATTTTCAGAAACAGGCAATACATTCCCATTGTAAGAATTGAACCGATCAGCATAAATTATACCACCTTTCTGATATAGTATTAAAGAGTATGACAGTGCAGTTTGTTTTAGAATTAACAATTTTGTTGCTGTTGTACTAAAAAATGTCTTAAATATTAAAAAAATATAATGATAAGATATTGCAAAAACATAATTTATGTGTTATAATATATAGAAATTGGGTCAGTGTGTCAAAAAATAATCATATCACGGCACGGTAATTCTTGGAAAGATACCGTTACACTATATACGGAGGTGGCAAAATTGACATCGCTTAACAAAGCAAACGTAAACAAGGGCACAAAGTTCATTATGGGCAAAAGGGTAACTGTCAGGGTTACGGGTACATACAAGGTAAACGGCGAAGACAGAAGAAAACACACAGTTAACTGCGGTTATATCTGCACTGAAAACGAAAGTGTTGAGCGCACTGCGTTTGTTGTCGGTGTCGAGCAGCCTCTTTCCGAATATACCGGCGATATCATTGCCGTAATAAAGAACCGTGAAACCCGCAAGGAATCCTGGGTTATTGCTCCCGGGGGATTTATCATGTATGAGCCCGCTCTCGCTCAGCTTCTCGGTCAGTTTGTGGACAAGCAGGCCTGCTCCTTCATCTGCCTTTACGAAAAGAGCTGCGGTGCGGTTTTGTATACCGAGGAATTTGATGTCCGCAAGTTTCTTCTCATCAAGAATATGTCGGGTCATATAGGCTTCCCGAAGGGTCACGTCGAATACGGCGAGAACGAGAGAGTCACAGCCGAAAGAGAAGTGTGGGAGGAAACGGGCGTACACACCAAGGTAGAGCAGGGCTTCCGTGAGTTTTACAATTATTCGGTGAACAGCTTTGTAAAGAAGCAGGCGGTATATTTCGTCGCTCCCTTTAAGACAAGCGATATCGAAATGAATATCCGTGAAATATCTGAATACCTCCTTGTAACCTTCGATGAGGGCATGAAGGTGCTCAATTATCCTCACGACAGGTCAATACTTTCAAAGGCTGATAAATTTATTACCCAGACCCATTCTCCCGAGGGCTCTTGTTGTGACGAAAGCAAATAAATACACATAAGTGGTTATTGTTTACATACAATAATCACTTTTTCTTTAATTATACACAAAAATACTATAGATTTTTACAACTATCTGTAGTATAATATTAAATTGAAGTATTATAGATAGTCGAAAGGATATCCAAATGAAAATTTCTGTAATAGGCGCGGGAAATATGGCAAGAGCCATAATCGGTGCCGTAGCAAAATCAGGCAGAATGTCCGCAGATATTTTCTGCGCTTACGATAAATTCCCCGAAGCTCTGAACGAAGCAAAAAAGCTCGGAGCGAAGGTCACATCTGACCTTAGTGAAGCACTCGACAGAGCCGACTTTGTTCTTTTCTCTGTAAAGCCGCAGGACCTGGATGAGGTTATAGCGGAGGTTAAAAGCAGCTGTGCCGACTTTGATAAAAAAATATATGTTACGATTTGTGCGGGCATATCCACGCAGTATATCTGCAATGCTCTGGGCAAGGATGTTCCCGTAATAAGAGTTATGCCCAATGCTCCGATAATGGTCGGCGCGGGTGCAACAGCCATTTCGAGAAATTCGCTCGTCAGTGACAAGAGCTTTTCGAAAATCTGCGGAATCTTCTCCTTCGGCGGTGAGGTTGCTTCTATTCCCGAGGCACAGATGAATGCGATTATTTCGGTTAATTCCTCAAGTCCCGCATACTTCTATGAGTTTATAAGAGTTATGATTGAATACGCAAAAGAGCAGGGTATTGACGAAAAAGTAGCCCGCTCTATGGCACAGAATGCAATGTTAGGTGCTGCGAAAATGCTTAAGTCAACAGACAAATCTCCCGAGGAGCTTATTGCGATGGTTAAATCCAAAAAGGGCACTACCGAAGCTGCACTCAATGTCTTTGCAGACAGCAATCTTGAAGGAACAATAAAGAAAGCGATGGACGCTTGTACAAAGCGAGCGGAAGAGCTCGGAAAATAAGAAACGAGGTATCTACAGTTGAAAAAGAAATTCAAGCTTTTTGATATGAACAGGCCCGGGAAGGGGATAACCAAGGACAGAGCCATCAGAGAAGAGGGCTACACATTTGCGGGCTATTTCAGAATGCTCAAAAACAGATTCTGGAATCTTTCGTCCCTCAATATCCTTTACGTTATTATGAATTTCCCGATATTCTTCGGACTTATCGCACTGTCGGGGGCATTCAATGTTGAAACAACAATGCCCACATCTCCGTTCTATCCCGTGCTTTTCGGTATTTCACAGTACGGTGAAACGCCTTACATAACAGCACTTCTTTCCATTCTCGGCGGAAATGTTACCTGGTCCGTTGCGACAACAACAACAAAGTGCCTCGGACTTCTTACTCTGCTTGTTGTTTTCACGGGCGGAATTACAAACGTCGGTGCGACCTATGTAATAAGAGGCTATCTCAAGTCCGAGCCGGTATTTCTTTTCGGTGATTTCTTCGGAGCTATAAAGAAGAACTTCCTTCAGGGAATGATTCTCGGACTGCTTGACGCATTCTTTGTTTACGCACTTGGCTTCGGTCTTATGACATACTACATAAACGCGGGAAATTATGCACTTTCCGTTATGTTCTTTGCAGAGCTTCTTCTTGCGTTTGTTTATCTTACAATGCGATTCTATATGTATATGCTTCTGATTACCTTTGATATAAGCATTCCGAAGCTTATTAAGAACTCCTTTATTTTTGCAATTATCGGTTACAAGCGGAATACTCTTGCGTGGCTCGGTATTCTTGCATTTGTGATTATAAACGTATATGTGTTTATGTTCCTAATGGTATTCGGTGTGATACTTCCGTTTATCATTACAGCCTCACTCCTTATGTTTACGGGTGCTTATGCTTCTTATCCCGTTATCAAGAAGTATATGATTGACCCGTACTACAAAAATGAAACCAACGAAAAATTAACCCCTGCCGAGGAGCCTATTTTCATCGACAGAGGCTAAATATAAGCTTATTCTTCGTCATCGGAATCTGTTACGTCCGAAAGTGATTTCTGCTTTTTTGAAGGCTTTATACCTGCAAGAGGGTTCGCTCTTGTGGCATCACGAAGCTGCTCGTTGCTGATGTGAGTGTATATTTCCGTAGTTGAAATATCCTCGTGACCGAGTATATCCTTGAGAACTCTTACATCTGTATGACCGTGCTGATACATAAGCGTTGCCGCCGTATGGCGAAGCTTATGGACGGACATTCCCGGTCTTGCAAGCCCTGCTTCGTCAAGGTGCTTGTAGATAAGCCACTGAACTGTCTGCTTGCTGATTCTGTTTCTGTTACGGGAGATGAACAGAGCACTTTCAGCCTCGGGTCTTGCGTTCTTGGGTCTTACATTGAGATATGCCTTGATAGCTGACTCGCAGGCGTCGTTGAGGTAGACCATTCGCTCCTTGTTGCCTTTTCCGACTACTCTCAGTGTTTCGAAGTCCTTGCTTATATCCTTAAGGTTTATACCGCAGAGCTCGGAAACACGCAGACCAAGATTAAGAAACAGAGTTATTATCGCGTAATCGCGTTCGTAATTTGCACCCTTTACGGATTCGAGAAGCTCCTTGGATTCGTCTATGTTGAGGAATTTCGGAAGCCTTTTCGGAAGCTTTGCACCCTCGATGTTTTCTGCAGGATTCTTTTCAAGCTTCATTTTATTCTTTGTTAAATACTTATAAAAAGAACGGATTGCAGAGAGCTTTCGGTTTCTTGCCGCAACTTCGTTGCTTTTATCGTTGGAGCAGTATCTTAAAAATTCTATAATTTCCGTGGTCTTTACGGAAAGCACCATTTTGTCGTCAATTTCGGAAAAGCTAAGGTCTCCCGGGAGATAATCTCCAAACTCCTTGGGCTTGCGTTTTATAAGTAAAAATCTGAAAAACGACCGCAGATCGTGATAATACTGGAACACCGTGTTTGCGCTTCTGCCTTTGTATAAAAGCATATTATCAAGAAAATCAACCACCAAGGACGGAGCATCCGAGAAGTCAAGATTCGGCATAGGATAACCTCCAATTATATAAAATTATAATTTTATTACTAATTCATTTTACATCAAAAAAATTATTTTGTCAAGAACTTTTTAAAAGGGAAGGGAATAACCATGAAAAAAATCTTAAACGAAAAGGGCGACCTTATTGCAAAGTGTATTGTTTTCCAGATAGCGATGAGCGTGTTCGGTATTATGATTAACTTCGCTACCGTACAGATGGGAAACACAGTGCTTTTACTCGGCGGAATTTTTTCCATTCTGTTTTACTTCGCTCTTGTGGGTGCAACGCTCAACGAGGACGGCCTGAAGGATAAAATCAAATACGACAGACTGAAGGAGGATGCGGACAAGCTTTACGGTGTTAAGTTTATGGCTGTGGCTTATATTCCTTCCTTTGTTATTACGGGTATTTATGCTGTATTTATGAGCTTCGGAATTCTTGAAGGTGTTACTTATGTTGTCAATATGGTCATAAGATTCTTTATTTCGGGTATGTATATCGGTATTGATATTTTCCTTTTCTCAAGCACTGACGAGGCGGGAAATATTCTTTATAATGCGTTCAGCATGAACGGATATTCATTCCTTCTTTATCAGATTGCTTCCGTTCTTGTCTGCGGTCTGTTCTATTATCTCGGACTTTGCGGAGTAAATCTTCTCAGAACAAAAAAGGACAATCAATAATAAATATCCCCATCGCTTAATAAATTTATATAAAACTTTATTAAGGCGGTGCATCTTTTGGATTTCAGATTTGATTCGTTTAAAGGCTTTAAGGACAAAGCTTTACTTATAATATTTCTGCTTGTGTATCTTGCGGTATGTGTATTTCTCATTTTTATATCACTGAAGGACTGCACAAAGGACTATGATTATGAGTATGCTTCAAAGCTTGATAACGCCCCGGTGATTGTAATTGATGCGGGACACGGCGGATTTGACGGCGGAGCTGTCAGTGAGTCGGGGATTGCCGAAAAGGATATAAATCTTGAAATCTCAAAATACATCTTTGAATATTGCAGACTTTCCGGAGTAAATTGCATCAGGACAAGAGCTGACGACAGTATGCTTTCCTCAGAAAACGCCCCTTCGGCAAGCAGGAAAATGTCTGACCTTATTGCCCGATGCGAGATTGCACAGAAGAATCCGGATTATGTATTTGTAAGCATACATCAGAACAAATTTCCGAGCAGTAAATACAAGGGTCTTCAGGTGTTCTACTCAAGGAATCACGAGGGAAGCAGAGTCCTTGCGGGGATACTCAAGGGCAACAACCGTCAGATGATTGACCAAAGCAACAAGCGTGAGGCGAAAATGTCGGGCAGGGAAATATACATTCTTGATTCTCTGAAGGGTCCCGCAGTTCTTGTTGAGTGCGGTTTTCTCTCAAATTCCGCAGAGGCGGAAAAGCTCGCCACCGAGGAATACAGAAAGCAGCTTGCGTTTATGATATATACGTCCCTTATGCAATATATTTTTTCGGAAAAT
This sequence comes from Clostridia bacterium, assembly GCA_017560085.1. Classification (GTDB taxonomy): domain Bacteria; phylum Bacillota; class Clostridia; order Oscillospirales; family CAG-382; genus SIG622. Next base: position 7,972 of record JAFYPA010000080.1, on the reverse strand, counting down.
ACATAAGATAAAACTGAAAGTGATACGGTTATGAAAATCAAATCGGAATACATATGCAGAGAGTGCGGACATAAGACCTCCAAATGGTACGGCAAATGTCCCAACTGCGGCGAATGGAACACGATGGAGGAATCGGAAATCGAGCTTGAGGAAAAAAAGCCGATACGCTCCGGCGTTAAAACAGCTCCTAAAAGAACAGAGCAGAAATCCTACCCGATAAACAAAATAGATCTCCCCGAGCAGATACGAACAAAATCGGGAATAGGGGAGTTCGACAGAGTTCTCGGCGGAGGCATAGTAAACGGCTCGGTCGTGCTTATAAGCGGTGAGCCGGGAATAGGCAAATCCACACTTCTTCTTCAGGTGTGCGGATGCCTTGGAGACTCGGGAAGGCTTCTTTACGTTTCGGGAGAAGAATCTCCGAGCCAGCTTAAGCTTCGTGCGGAAAGACTCGGAATCAATTCGGATAAGGTTCTTGTTTATTCGGAATGCAATCTTACGGACGTTCTGAGCGAGATTGATATAGTAAACCCCGATATTGTAATAATAGACTCGATACAGACTATGTACGATGCCAATTCTTCATCTGTGCAGGGCTCTGTAACTCAGGTTAAAATATGCGCCAATGAGCTTATAAGAATCGCTAAAACCACCAATACCGCAATTCTCATTGTCGGTCACGTAAACAAGGATGGAGCTATTGCGGGTCCCAAGGTGCTTGAGCATATGGTTGATACTGTGCTGTACTTCGAGGGCGACAAGCAGCACACGTACAGACTTCTTCGTGCGGTTAAAAACAGATTCGGCTCCACCAATGAAATCGGTGTATTTGATATGGAGGAATGCGGTCTTTGCGAGGTTGAAAATCCCTCGGAATATCTTCTCAGTCAAAGAGAGACCGATGCCTCGGGAAGCTGTGCTCTTTGTGTTGTAGAGGGCTCAAGACCTATTCTCTGCGAAATACAGGCACTGGTAACACCTACCGTTTATCCAGCGCCCAGACGAACATCAAACGGCTTTGATTACAACAGAATGAATCTTATATGTGCCGTTCTTGAAAAACGACTCGGACTCGGATTTTCGACAAAGGACGTCTATATAAACGTTGCGGGCGGTCTCAGACTTGACGAGCCCTCCAGCGACCTTGCCACAGCTATATCGCTTATATCCTCGCTGAAGGATATCCCCGTTCCGTCGGATTTTGCCGCGATAGGGGAGTTGGGGCTTGCAGGTGAATGCCGTGGTGTAAGCGGTATTGAGCAGAGGATTAAGGAATGTACCCGTCTCGGACTTAACAGAATAATGATTCCTTATTCCAATTATGTAAAGCTTAACAAGAGTGAATATACAAGAAAAGGCGTTGAAATAATACCTATCAGAAACATTTTTGAATCATTGAAAATATTCACCAAAAAAGAAAAGAACAATGATTAAGCCGAATTTACCGATAAATCCCATAACAAAATGCATTGTCTCGTCCGAGACATCGGATAAAATACTTCGGAAGCTTTCGGAGCTGAATATAAGCACGGTAAAGGCTTTCGGACGAATGAACTGCGATAAGGCAATCAGACAGCACACGGACTTGTATACAATCCATATTTCGGAAAAGTCGCTTTTATTCGCGAAAAACATTTGTTCGTTACAAGGGGAGATACCGAATTCATTTTCGGGGGTAGATATTGATTTTCCTTGTGAATGTAAAAAATATCCGAGTGATGTCTTCTTTAATTGTGTTGTGATAGGGAATGATTTGATTTGCAATACCAAGACCGTGCATAAGAAGGTTCTTGATTACGCAGAAGATTCAAAGCTGAAAATCATTAACGTCAACCAGGGCTATGCAAAATGCAATATCTGTGTAGTTGATGAAGATTCTGTCATAACCGAGGATTGCGGAATTGCATCTATACTTAATAAAAACGGTTACGATGTACTGCTTCTTAAAAATCATTGCGTCAGACTTCCGGGATATGAATACGGCTTCATCGGAGGTGCATCGGGAAAGCTTGCAAAGGATAAGCTTGCGTTTTTCGGATGTATTGAAAATCACACAGAGTTCGGAAGAATTTACGATTTTCTGAACCGCAAGGGTATCGAAGCGGTATCGCTTTCGGATGAGCCGCTTACCGATTACGGCAGTCTGATACCCATTGAGTGAGAAAATGGCTCAAACAGCAAAAATCGCACTTTACCGAATATAGGGAAGCGGATACTTGTTTATAAACTGATATATTATAACAATTAGATAAAATCAGAATTTTATACAATTCGGGGCAGATAAAAATTATATATAATGCATTACTCCGTTATAAACAGAAAGGAATGCTATGCCGACTACACAACAGCTCAATCTCTATTCTTACGATGCCACACCCGATGGCACAGTTAAAATACCTTCCTTGATGAAGGCTTTTCAGCAAATTGCGCGCGTGGATCTCGATACTCATGGCGTTACTTATAATATGATGCGTGACGCCAATCAGGTATTCGTTATAATCAAAGCACGAATTGAAATCAAAAAGAAAATTTCAATTTACGATACTCTGTATCTTAAAACCGTGCCGACAAAAATTCAAGGTATCATTTTCTTCAGAGACTTCCGAATAACAGACGCCGACGGAAATCTGTACGCCGTTTGCTCTACCTCGTGGGTTCTTGTAAATTACGCAAGCCGTCGTATTCTCAAGCCCGCTCAGATGATTGCTGACATTCCGCATTATCCCGAGGAGGAATCGGATGTAATTCTCACCCGTCGTTTTGACCCTGTGGACTCCCCGATTTCAAAAAGTACAAATGTTCGTAAAATCTATTTCAGCAATCTTGATGAAAACAATCATTTCAACAATGCCGAAACCGCTTCTTTTGCAATTGATGAAATTGCAGACAGAATCATTGGCGGTGAAAATATAAAAACCTTCGAGATTCATTTTACCCGGGAATCAAAGCTCGGCGAGGAAATTGAGCTTACAACTCAAAATACCGATAAAGCATCCTATATTTTCGCCAACAACATCACAACCGGCAACGAGGCTTTCACTTGTATGGTTGAGTTCGAATAAGACTGTTTTTATCAAATGTTTACAAAATTTGAGTAAAAATCACTTTTATTTGTGCAATATATATGTTATAATAAAGAAAAATCAACAAAAGGTATTCAAATATGACAAATTTCACTTATCAGATTCCCACTAAAATAATTTTCGGCAAGGACGAGCACAAGAACACTGGCAAGATTATCTCCGAGTTTGGCATCAAAAAAGTGCTCCTTCACTACGGCTCAGGCAGTATTAAAAGAAACGGCTGTTATGACGATGTAGTGAATTCGCTCAAGGAATATAACATCGAATATACAGAGCTTTCCGGAGTTGAGCCCAATCCAAAGGTTTCGCTCGTGAGAAAAGGCGTTGAAATCTGTAAAAAGGAAGGCATTCAGCTTATACTTGCCGTTGGCGGCGGAAGTGTTATTGACTCCGCTAAGGCTATAGGATTTTCCGCACTCTGCGATAACGATCCGTGGGATTATTTCGAAGGTATCGCAAAGCCCTCAAGGGCTATTCCCGTGGGTGTTGTTCTTACACTTTCGGCTTCCGGAAGCGAAATGAGCAGCTCCTGTGTAATCACAAACGATGAGCTCGGACTTAAGAGAGGCTGCGGTACAGAGCTTAACAGACCGCTTTTCTCGATTCTCAATCCCGAGCTGACATATACCGTTGACAAATATCAGACAGCCTGCGGTATTGTTGATATAATGATGCACACCCTTGAAAGATATATGACAAATATCGGCTCCGCCTCCCCTACCGACGATATCGCGGCGGCAATTGTTAAGAGCACGATGAAAAACGGTGTCAAGGCTCTCGAGAATCCGAACGATTACGAAGCGAGAGCGGCTCTTATGTGGAACGGTACACTTTCTCACAACGGACTTACAGGGCTCGGACGTGATTACTTTATGATTTCACATCAGATTGAGCACGAAATCAGCGGTATGTACGACAGAATTTCGCACGGTGCCGGACTTGCCATTGTTTTCCCTGCGTGGTGCAAGTGGGCGTATAAGTACGATATTCCGAGATTCCTTGCCTTTGCAAAGGACATAATGGAGGTCGAGGACAAGGCTACGGACGAGGAGACAATCCTTTTCGCCATAGACAAGCTTATCGCGTTCTTCAAGTCTATCGGAATGCCCACATCACTTGCGGATGCCGATATAGCAGACGAAAGCAAGTTTGAGGAAATGGCAGAGAAATGCACAAGATACGGCAAGCGTGTTCTTGGCGGATATATCAACTACGGCGTTAAGGAAATAGTCGAAATTCTGAATATAGCAAAATAATAAATCCTATAACAAATGTTGAAGCTCGGGACGGACTTCATAAAATTGGCTTTTTGCCGGGAAAGGAATGGACAAATTTATGTCAAAACACATCATTACAATTTCAAGACAGTACGGTAGCGGCGGAAGATTTATAGGAAAGCTTCTTGCAGATAAGCTGGGTATTCCCTTATACGATAACGAGCTTATAACACTTGCCGCCAAGAAGAGCGGTTATTCCGAAGCAATCTTTGAGAACGTGGAAAAAACCGCAACCCATTCCCTCCTCTACTCTCTTTCAATGTTCGGAAGCACGGCGGGCGTATACGGACTTCCTCTTTCCGACAAGGTTTTCGTTATTCAGTCGGATATCATAAAGAAGGTAGCCGCAGAGGGTCCCTGCGTTATCATCGGAAGATGTTCGGACTATGTACTCAAGGAGCAGAAGAATGTCGTTGATGTTTTCATTCACTCGGATATCGAGAACAGAATCAAGAGAGCTGTAACCTATTACGGTCTTTCCGAGGACAAGGCAAAGGATGCAATAAACAAGACAGATAAGCGCAGAGCATCCTACTATAACTATTACACAGGTCACCGTTGGGGCAGCTCTGAGAATTACGACATCTCCCTCAACAGCGACAGAATCGGAATAGAGGACTGTGTAGATATACTCTACAAGTATGTTACCTCAATAGATAAAGAATAATTTATTTCAAAGGTTGTCTTGATTTGACAGCCTTTGTTTTTTGTTTATTTGTATGTCTATGCAAAATTTATAATATCGAATCTTAAAATCAGTCTGTGGCTATTACCTGCAAAAATGCTTTTGCATATACTGACAATGCGAGGTCACGGACTTCTGACTTCGCTGTTCAATCGGATGATATTACTGAAAGGTTATGATATTATATGTATAATAACGAATATAAAGGCATCCCTTGTCACAAAAGCATTCGTACAAATGAGTATAACAACGCAGTAAAATGCAACAGAGCCGCAAATTCCCGTGCGGCGGAGGAAAGCGTCCGAGAGCTCAATGGCTGTGGAGAAAGCTCTGCTTCAGCGATGGGGCTTCGCGGATATCCTCTTGCGAGTGTGTATTCACCCTTGCAGAATTTCGAGGATATATACGACCTCGAAACGGGTCTTACAAGAGGCACAATCTTTCAAAGACTGGATTTGCCCTTTGTTTGCGGTGGTATGAGTGGAGGTGTTGCCCGTGGATAATAACGTAAAATCCTGCGGCTGCAACGGCAACAGCCGAAGAAGAAACGCCGATGCAATAGGATGCAACGCACTTAAAAAGCGTTTTCAGCAAATAGAATTTGCACTTACGGAAGCGGTGCTCTATCTTGACGCATATCCCGAATGCAACGAGGCTCTGGGCTTCTATCATACACTTCTGGAGGAAAGAGAACAGCTTCTTTCAGCAATAAACGCACAATGCGGTCCCATGACGCATTACGGCAACGTAAGCCGCGAGGAATGGAGCTGGGTTAATTCGCCCTGGCCGTGGAACTATGACGCAAACTGAAAGGAGAACGCATTATGTGGATTTATGAGAAGAAATTACAGTACCCCGTAAAGATTGCGAATCCCAATCCCAAGCTTGCGCAGGTTATTATAAGTCAGCTCGGTGGCCCCGACGGCGAAATGGGAGCAGCGATGCGTTATCTCCATCAGAGATACAGCTGTCCTTACGAGAAGGTAACGGGAATTCTTACGGACATCGGAAGCGAAGAGCTTTCCCACCTCGAGATGGTCGCCGCAGTAATTCATCAGCTTACAAGAAATCTCACCGCAGAGCAGATTGCGGGTACACCCTTCGCAACCTATTTTGTCGACCACACAACGGGAGTATATCCGATAGCCGCATCGGGAGTTCCCTTTGATATGAAATATGTCGGTGTAAAGGGAGATATCCTTGCAGACCTTAATGAGGACCTTGCAGCCGATGCTACAATCTTATAAGAGCAACATACAAAACCGAAACGCCGAAAAGCCTTATTTTATGCGGGCTTTGCGATTTTCAAAGTCGCTCTTGCCTTTTCGAGCCTGCGACCTTGTAAGGACAACCTGAGGCAAAAACACTCATTTTTAGTCCTTGCCTCAGAAGTTCCAATGAATTTCAACGGGGTAATTTTTCGTACCCTTGATTCGTCTGCCGACAACGATGTGGTCAATCATAATGTCAACCGTTTCGCGGTCAAGCTCCGTAATATTGGTGTACTGTTCGATAAGCTCACGACGATTATCTCCGGCTGCAAGGCGCTCTTCAATTTCTGCTATCTGATTTTCTCCGTCAGTTATAACTTTTTCATACTTTGTCTTATCTGCTTTCAGTTCTTTGACGATTGAATTGTATTCATCAATATCAATGTCGCCCTTAACTTTATCAAGATAACACTCCTTAACTGCACGGGAAGTACTGTCAACAAGCTTTTTGTACCGTTCAACCTCTGATTCAAGCTTTTTCTTTTGCTCGGTAAGATTCTTTGCAAACTCAATTTTCTGTTCGAGCTCATCCTTGTCAAGAAATTCTCTCGTCATACGATTCAGTTCAGCAATTACGATGCTTTCAAGCTTCTTCACCGGAATAAAAGCTCCATCGCAAGCACCATTTGCAACATGTTTGGTAGCACATTGGAGATAATGTTCACCACGACTCTTTGAAGAACGCATCGTATAACCGCAATGCTCACAGTGTACTTTGCCGGCGAAAACACCTATATTTCCCGTAGTAAATGGTTTTGTGCGATTCTTTATCATTCCCTGCACTCTGTCCCAAAGTTCACGGTCGATAATAGGCTCGTGTGTTCCTTCAACACGGTACCATTGTTCTTTAGGTCGTGGTTTGTTTTCTTTTGTTTTATAAGAAACACTGCCATATTTACCCTGAACCATATTTCCGATATAAATTTCATTCACCAACATATCGGATATAGCAAAGTATCTCCAAAGTGTACTGTTTTTCGATTCCGGTTGTTTGTACCTGAGTCCCTTCAGATGTTTGTATTCTGTAGGATTAGGTATCCCTTTCTCATTAAGCCACCTTGCTATGGCAGTTTTACCCATACCCTGCGAAAACAATGTAAACACCTTACGAACAACCTCTGCAGCTTCTTCATCGATAATCAAATGCCCTTTTTGATTCGGATCTTTCATATAGCCATAAAGAGCAAACGCACCGATATGATGACCGTTTTGTCGTCTGATTGTAAGTGAGCTTTTGATACTGTCTGACATATCCTCAAGATACCACTCATTTACAAGACCGTTTATCTGCCTTGCTTTTTTGTTACCTTTGTTGTCAGTATCAGCATTGTCAACAAGCCCAACAAATCTGATTCCCCAAAGAGGAAACAATCCGTGTATGTACTTTTCAACAAGCTCAAGTTCACGAGTGAAACGCGACTGAGTTTTACAAAGCACAATATCAAATTTTCCTTCTTCGGCATCATGAAGCAACCTGTTAAATTCAGGCCTTTTTCTGTCAGCTCCGGCATAATCGTCATCACTGTAAATGTTGTAAACTTCCCACCCTTGTTGCATTGCATACTTCAATAGCATTGATTTTTGATTCTTTATACTTTCAGAATCGTCTGTTTTGTTTAGTTTGTCTCTGTCTTCTTCAGATAAGCGGCAATAAAT
>JAFYPA010000079.1 GCA_017560085.1 Clostridia bacterium | reverse complement strand
TCATCAGTCAGCTTCGCTGACAGCTTCCCCCTCGTGGGAAGCCATTATAGCGCGCCACTAAACAATAGCGAAGGTGGCACAAACAAGCCTTCCCCCCGGGGGGAAGGTGTCGCCGTAGGCGACGGATGAGGGGAATTGCTCACCGACAAATTCCAATTTAATCAATCGAAGGAAGCGAAGCTTCCAACCTTCCCTAGCCCCTAGTTCCTAGTTCCTAGCCCCTATAAATCCCAATTTCCAATCAATAAAAATTTTTCTCCCGAAAAATTTTCACCTCAATTATGCATTATGCATTATGCATTCCAATCGAAAGGACTCCCTATGCAATTCAACAACATCAGCTTCACCTTGATCATCACCCTGATCTTCGGCGGCATAATCTGTGCCTCCATCTATAGCTACTACACAAAAAAAGTCCTCGGCGAGTTTGTAAAACGCCTTAATGACAAAGGCATCACCTCCGAGGAATCCGCACTCTCCGTAAAGGAGCTCGGATATTCAACCATCTCCGCATTTTTCATAGGACTTTCCCTTGGTGAAGGCTCCTCGCTCCGCCGCTATGTCAAGGCGTGCCTTTCCAAGGAGGAAAGAGATGTGCTCAAGGAGGAGAAGGGCATCGATGCTAAATTCTGGCTGGATGCCGAAACCAAGGAAACCGCACTTGAAAGGTATAACGGCGAAGGAATGAAGCTCTGGAAGCTTCTTGTCGGAATCGTTGCCTGCATCGTTGCGGCGATTCTCTGCGTTAATGTTTTCCCCCATATCATCAGAATGTTTATGGGCGCGGGCGAAAGCTTCAAGGTTAACAACGACGTCGTGGGCACCCGAACCGAGGACACGGTTATGACTCTTCCCGAAGAGGAAGAAAAGCCCGTCGAAAAGGCAGAAGAAAAGTAATTTTTATATAAAAAAGAACTCAGAACGCAAAGAGGTTTTCCACCGAAGCCCAAGAATATGTGGAAAACTCCGATTTCCGCGAGTCAAATTCCCGCGGGAGCAAAAAATATTACCGAAAGGAGCGCCGAAATGATAAAGATATACTTTCAAAGGTACGGACTGACGTTTTTGATAGCCATACTGACCGTGTTACTGCTCGGTGCGGTATCGGTAAATCTGCTCGGATACAGGTACATCAGAACGGATGTCGGAATAAAGTATTTCGGTAAGGTAGACAAAATCGGATATCCGACTGTCGGAACGCTTTACTACCCCGACGGAAGCAGGGGAGAGGTAAATCTCCCGAAGAGGGTAATCACCTTCGAGGACGGCACTGTATACACGGGCGAATTCTCAGGTCTTGCCCGCCACGGCAAGGGCGTACAGACGCTCCCCGACGGAGGCACATACTCAGGTGATTTCACCAACGACAAAATGACGGGAGTGGGCACCTACACAAGAGAAGACGGCACGGGCTTTTCGGGTAATTTCCTTGACGGAAAGAAGAACGGCAGAGGCACTCACGTTTACAGTGACGGAAGCATCTACACGGGCGAATTCAAAAATGACAAGCGCACGGGCAAAGGCACACTCAAGCTCCCCGACGGCACCATATACGACGGCTATTTCGAAAACAATCTCAAGCAAGGCAGCGGCACAATCGTCTACGCCAACGGCGACACCTACGTCGGCGACTTCTCCGACGATGTCAAATCAGGTCACGGCACCTACAGCTGGAGCGTCGGCACCACCTACACCGGCTCTTTCCAAAATGACCTCATGCACGGCTCCGGCAAAATGTATTTCCCCGACGGCACCGTCTACACGGGCGAATTCAAAAACGGTGCACCCGTTTCGGATCGTGTTGACAGGCAATAAGGAAATGCACAATGCACAGATAAATTAAAATGCATAATGCATAATGCATAATGCATAATCAATGTTGATTTCGCTTTGCGAAATCTTCATTAAATTAAATTTAAATTGGGGGTTGTCGGGATGGTTGGTTGCCTTGTGATGTTGCCGTGGATTGGCAACATTACAATGGAATGCAATTGCAATTCGCACCGCAACAGACGCGGAATGAGCCCCCGACCGTGGGTTGGGAGGGGGCGGAGCCGAATCGCGGGCACCGAACCTCGAAATAAGACCGAGGTAAATTGCGCGAAAGTGCCTGTCGGGGCGTCCCGACAAATTCCAATTTGAATTTTTAATCAAATGAAGACTGCGAAGCAGTCCACCTCGATTATGCATTATGCATTATGCATTATGCATTTAAAGATTGCTCCGCAATCCTATTATTCATCATCCATAATTCTTCCCGGAGGTCTCCCATGTCACCAGCAGCACCCATCACATCCAAAGTCATAAACCTTTTCTTCATAATGATAATGGGAATGGTTTTGCGAAAAACAAATGTCATAGATAAGAAATCCACAAGCGCACTTTCCGCTATGCTTGTCAATATCACAAACCCCTTCCTCGTTATATCCGCATTCCAGAAGGACTATAACGCAGAGCTCGTCCGAAACGGATTTGTAATCCTCGGACTCTCTGTCGTGATGCATGTCCTCACCGCACTTATCGGCTCGGTTGCATTCAAGTTCGAGAAAACACGCTCCAAGGAGAAAATTTATAGCTTCGCTATGATATTCGCCAATTGCGGATTCCTCGGATATCCCGTGCTACAGGCACTCCTGGGAGATGACGAGCTCGGACTCTTCTACGGCGTGTTCTTTACTCTGTTCTTTAATATATTCTGCTGGACATACGGAGTCGTGCTTATGAACGACGGTAAAGGTCTTGACGGCAGAACTATCGCTAAGAAGATTCTCCTTAATCCCAGCTTCATCTCCGCTATCGTCGGCTTTGCGTTCTTTATGCTTCAGATAAAGATGCCCGGATGCATCAGCGAGGGTATGAACTATATCGGAAATATGACCTTCCCGCTCTCTATGATTATCGTCGGAAGCCTCTTCTGTGAGCTCGACCTGAGAACCGTTTTCAAGGATAAGACCCTCTACTGGTATCTCCTTCTGAAGCTTATCCTTTTCCCTGCGGCTATGATTTTTGTATGTAAGCTCGTCGGACTTCCTTCTATGTTTTCGTATATCCTTGTCATAATGTGCTGTATGCCCGCAGCGAGCAATACCGCAATTATGGCGGACTACTACGATGCGGATAAGCCCCTCGCGGCGAAAACCGTCAGTGTGTCCACACTTCTTTCCGTGGCGACAATTCCTTTGATGATGATGATTGCCTTTGCCGTTATAGGCTGAGTAAAAAATTTTCGGTGGTGATAAAATGTCTCTCGGTGCAAGCACAAGGTCCTTTGGCGGTAAAACCGTCAGCGAAACCGCACGAATATTTAAGGACGCCCGTCTTAACTGTGCCGAGCTCTGCTTTTGTCAGACCGACCTTGCGGGCTGGAAGCATAACTTCTTCGGCAAAGCCGAAATTCCGTCCGTGAAGGAAATAAAAAACGCCGTGGAAATCTTCGCACAAAGCGGAATTACCGTGTCGGCACTGGGCTTTTACGGATGCTTCTTCGGTGGCAGCTCCTCGGATTTCGTTGAAACCCTGCGAGCCTTTGACAGATATTGCAACGCCGCTCTGGAATGCGGAATTCCCACAATTGCCACCCACAGCGGTACCGCGGGATTCCTTCCCGCATCAAGAGGCTTCGGCAAGGAGCCGAGGGCAAGGCTTGTTGACGGCTTTACCTTCGCCTGCATAGAGGCACAAAAAAGGGGACTTACCCTTTCCGTCGAGTGCTCACCGTCCGACGCAGTATGCGGCTTCGACGGCTTTCTTGAAATTCGTTCCGATGTGGAAAAGAACATCGGAAGCGGTGAGATGCTGAAGTACACCTGCATTCCCGTGGACGACGGAAAAATTCCCGACCCGAGCCTTGTCGGTCTTTGCCGTATAAGGGACAGAAAAAGGGACGGCAGATTCTACGAGCGCTTCGGTGACGGCGACTTTGATTTCTCCGACACACTTGACTTTGCAAGGAAAAATCCGTCCGTGCCGCTCATTCTCGAATATATAAACAGCGAAAGCGTAAGCTCTGTCGCCGCCGAAATTTCGGCGTTTCTGTGAGCCTTGCGCAAAAATAAAATCCTTCAGGAGCTTTTTCCGAAATATGCATAAAGAAACTAAAACCAAACGAAAACATATAAATTTCCTCGCTTCTCTTACGGCATCTGCACTGCTCTTCACGGCGTTTTCCCTTGTGTGCGCACAGGAAGTGCCGACCGAGATTGCAGCTGAAGCACAGACCGAGCTCGCACCCGAGGAAATCACCGAGCCTCTTATAAAGGACGAATACCCCGACGATACTCCGACGGAGAATCCGGACGAGCCGTCCGAGGGCGAAACAGAGCAGGAGCAGACATCCGAGGATTTGCCCACGCCCGAAAAGGTAGTTCTTGATGTGCCGTACATAAATCAGCGGAACGGCTTCCCCAACGGCTGTGAGGCTGTGTCGGCGGTTATGGCACTGAAGTATCTGGGAATTGAAATTACACCCAACGAATTCATTTCAAAATATCTCGATATGGGCAGAGCACCCTACTACAAGGGCGGCGTAAGATACGGCTGTGACCCTCACGAGGAATTCCCCGGTGACCCGAGAAGCAAGGGCGGATGGGGATGCTATCCCGCAGTTATAAAAAAAGCGGCGGACAAGATGGAGAACAGAGCATTTACCTCTGTCGTGCTCCGTGACGCATCTCTCACAACACTCTGCAACGACTACATCGACAAGGGCATTCCCGTACTCTTCTGGGGTACGATAGATATGTCCGAGCCCTACATATACACAAGCTGGAAAATAGAGGGCACGGAAAGAACTCACCTCTGGACAGCACCCTTCCACTGCTTACTCCTTGTGGGCTATGATAAGGACAGCTATTACTTCAACGACCCGTGGCGAAAGAAAAATGCGGCATACCCGAAAAAGAGGGTAGAGGTAGCCTACAATGCGGTGGGCAGACACGCACTCGCCTTTATTCCGGATTCGCTTTTTGAGGAGGAAGAGAAATCCGAGCCCGAGGTAGAGTACGCAAAGCCCGTGCTGTTCGCTCCGTACTATGAAAAATTAACATTTTTAACAATAAATCGAAAAAAAGGTCTTGTAAAGCCGAGAAATTTATGGTATTATTTAGGGTAAGATAAGGATTCTATGTAATCTTTGGTTTTATACAGTAATTATTTTTGTAAAGGATGATATAACAATGCAGAATTCAGAAAAGACAATGGAAAAAATCGTTGCCTACTGTAAGGGCAGAGGCTTCGTATATGCAGGAAGCGAAATTTACGGCGGTCTTGCAAACAGCTGGGACTACGGTCCTCTCGGCGTTGAGCTTAAGAACAACGTAAAGAAGGCTTGGTGGAAGAAGTTCGTTCAGGAATCAAAGTACAATGTTGGTCTTGACAGCGCAATCATTATGAACCCCCAGACATGGGTTGCTTCAGGTCACCTCGGCGGCTTCTCCGACCCTCTTATGGACTGTAAGAAGTGTAAGACAAGACACAGAGCGGACAAGCTCATTGAGGACTATGTTGCACAGAACAACCTTTCCGACAATCCCGCAGGTATGTCCGATGCCGAAATGATGGACTACATCAAGGAGCACAATATCGTATGTCCCGACTGCGGAAGCAACGACTTTACGGATATCCGTAAGTTCAACCTTATGTTCAAGACATTCCAGGGCGTAACAGAGGACTCCACAAATACACTTTACCTCCGTCCCGAAACAGCACAGGGTATTTTCGTAAACTTCAAGAACATCCAGAGAACAACAAGAAAGAAGATTCCCTTCGGTGTTTGTCAGATAGGCAAATCCTTCAGAAACGAAATCACTCCCGGTAACTTCACATTCAGAACAAGAGAATTCGAACAGATGGAGCTTGAATTCTTCTGTGAGCCCGGTACAGACCTTGAATGGTTCGCATACTGGAGAGGCTTCTGCCGTGACTGGCTTGTAAACCTCGGTATGAAGGAAGAAAACCTCAGACTCCGTGACCACGATCCCGAGGAGCTCAGCTTCTACTCCAAGGCAACAACAGACTTCGAATTCCTCTTCCCCTTCGGATGGGGCGAGCTCTGGGGCGTTGCAGACAGAACAGACTACGACCTTACACAGCACATCAAGCACTCCGGCGAGGGTCTTGAATACTTCGATCAGGAAGCAAACAACAAGTACGTTCCCTATGTTGTTGAGCCTTCTCTCGGTGCTGACAGAGTTACTCTTGCATTCCTTATCGACGCATACGACGAGGAAGAGCTTGAGGGCGGCGATGTAAGAACAGTTCTCAGACTCCATCCCACACTTGCACCCTTCAAGGCTGCGGTTCTTCCTCTTTCCAAGAAGCTTTCCGAAAAGGCAGGCGAGGTTTACGACGAGCTTCGCAAGTACTTTATGTGTGACTTTGACGATGCGGGCTCTATCGGTAAGAGATACAGAAGAGAAGACGAAATCGGTACTCCTCTTTGCATCACATACGACTTTGAGTCCGAAACCGACGGCTGTGTTACTGTTCGTGACAGAGACACAATGGCTCAGGAAAGAATCAAGATTGAAGACCTCAAGGCTTACATCGAAGCTAAGATTGCGTTCTGATTTATATAAAAACACATTCCCCGACAGCGGATTTACTCCGAGGTCGGGGTGTTTTTTGTCTTTAGTCGAAAATAAAACGCAAAAGATGTATAAAACGGACATACAGAGATAAAAAATGTCCTTTTCGGATATTGATTTTTTGCGCGGAATTTGGTAAAATTTATCTTGTGAAATCTTGTCTTGGGAGGGTTTACCATAAATATCAATAAGATTAACGAAATAAAATATTACATATCCCAGCCCATCCACGCCTGCGGAATTGCACTTGTGGGTACGGGCTCCATTATTCAGGGCTTCCTTATCAAAAGCGGAGTTTCGGACGATAATGTAACGAAATTCGTTTCCGCAATGCTTATCGTGCAGATGCTTATGATGACCCTTTCCTCAAAGGCTGTGGAAAATATGAGGGGGATGATTCGGGTGTCCGCTCTGCTTCCGCTTTTGCATATACCGCTTCTGGGGACGATGATGTACTTCTGCCTCGGGAACGGGACTCCGAATGCGGTGTTCTTCTCGGTGCTTGCGGCGGGAATTCTTGCCTCGGTTGCCTACGGACTTCACGGAGTTCTCAGCTATAAGCTTCCTTATAAGATAATGAATATCAAGGAATACGGCAGAATCCTCGGTGTTTCGGGCGTGTTCCTCGGGCTTTTCAGTACACTGTTTTCCTTTGTTATAAACTATTTTACCACATCGGAGAAATACGACTATTTCACGGTGATGATTTTCTTCTTCGCCTTCGGAATTGCGATGTTTGTGCTCAACGCCTTTGTTGCAGGCTCCTACAAGGAGGTTTCCGACAACAACGTAAGCACGGAAAAGGCAGAAAAGGAGGAGAAGATAAACATCTTCCGCTACAAGCCCTTCTACATTCTTCTTGTGCCCAACCTTATGAGAGGCTTCCACACGGGCGTGTGGGCGGTAATTCTTGTAATAGGCAACACAAGCGGAATTATCGGTGGCGAGAGCGGTGCACTTCTGAGCGCACTTTTACAGCTTGCGCTTATGATAGGATGCTTCATCTATTCAAGAATCGCAAGCAAAGCGGAGGACGGCAAGCTTATATTCTTCTCAAGCCTTGCGACGGCAATTCTCGCACCGCTTATGCTCGTAGGAAAGAATCCCGCAATGTTCTTTGCCTTTTATCTCGTTGTGAGCCTTTTCAAGAACTTCATAGACTACGGAGTTCCCACGGCGATTACAAAGATAGTGGACTACCGCTGTATCGGTCAGTATTCCGCGTGGCGTATGGTGCTCCACACCCTCGGAACGGCACTTGGCGGTATGGCTGTGCCCTATATGATGAGCCTTTTCGGAGCGTACGGAACGCTGATAATCGCAGGCGCGCTTCAGGCGGGGTCGGGGTTTGTTTATTTTTGGTATACTAATATTTATGCGAAGAGGCATAATATTAAGGTTAATGAATAAAGAGAACGAAAAAATAAGGGCTGAGCGTTTTGCTCAACCCTTTGTCTTTATGCTTATTCGGAAATCTGCTGTGCCTGAGTCTGCGCGGGCTTTTGAACTATGAAATAGTAGGGTGTTTCAACAATCGTATAGCCCTTGCTGTCCTCAACCTCAACGAGAATACTGAAGTTACCGTGAGTTTCCGCACTCAGAGGAAGCTCAAGAACGCCCTGCTGAGTTATGGTGCGCATAAGACCGAAGCTTTCGTACTTGCCGCTTTCCGTCTGATACATCATTGTAGCCTTGACCTTGAGGTCGGGTGTGATGTTTGCAAAGCTTATATCAACCTTTATGGACTCACCGAGAAGGTATACACGCTTGCCGTCGTCGGCGGACACAATCTTTATGCTTGGCATTCTGTACTCGGCCTTTGAGAAAGTGATTTCCTTCGTGTCGATACATACGCCACTCATGGGAACACTGCCCCATTCCGTTGCGGAGACATACCAGCTGCAATTGAATGTATAGCTGTTTGCCTCATCTCCGAACATATCGGACTTAAGAGCTATCTTAGCCGAGGTCGTTCCGCTCGCAAGAGCCCCTGTGGGAAGAATATAGCTGCCGCATTCGTTTCTGTAGTAGTCTGTGGTAAGATTTCCGCAGGTAATCTCAAGATGCGCATCCGCAGGAAGCATACTGCTGTTTGCGGGTGTCATAACGAGAGCCGATGCTCTGCCGTCCCACTTGGAGGCCGTGTAGGGCTTTGTTACCGTAAGATTCAGGCTTGCGGTAAGATTGGTGACTGTCGGGTTGCTCATAGTGAAGGAGGTGCTTCCGTGGTTTACGGAAGCCGTTTCTTCAAGATTATTGATATAATCGTAAGCGGGAGAGCCTTGTATTTTATCTGTTTTTACGCTTACGCTCTTGATTCCCGTATAGAGATTATTGCTTGCTCTCGAATAGTCAACCACAAACTGATATACAGCGTGAATATTGTCGATTTTCGTTTCCGTAAAGCCTGTACTTGTACCCATAGCGGTGAAATCAGTAAGCGTAACACTTGTTTTTCCGCCCGCATTGCAATGATACCAGCTTATTACAGCATCCTCGCTCTTATCCGCCATAATAATTCTTGTGCCTGCAGGAAGCGCCGCTCCGAATACAATTTGGGGAGTTTCGTAGTTTGCGCTGTTGAAGTACTCAATGTTGCAAAGAACAGAGAACGCTGAATCATTGCTGATTTTTACCGAATCGTCACCTGTAAGCTCGTCGAAAATCTGTCCCTCGGCGAATGTGACATTCAGGATGGTGTTGCGTTCGGCACCTGAGAGGTGGACTTTGACGGTACAGTTCTCGGAAGGAATCTGAGTAACCCAGAATTTTCCTGTGACGTTGTCATCTTCAATATGTGATATGGTTACCGGTATCGAATTGTCTACGGTTGCCGCACTGAAGCTATTTAGCTTGTGGAAATTTTCGGCGATGTGATACTCGATAATAATACCGTTGGAGCTCTCGGCTTTTTCTTCGTATACATCGTCAATATAAATTCCGCTTTCCGAGGATACTTCTATCTGAGCTTCTCCGACATAGTACACGGAGCGTGTTCTTGTAACGTCGGATTCGAGATAGTTGTTATTGCCCTCGTACTTTACTTCAATGTAGTAGCTTGTTCTTGACCACGGAATTGTAATTTCGGTTACAGTATCCCATATTGTTTCGTATTTTTCACCCTTGTCGAAGTAAACAAGTCTGTAAAGGGGCTTGGTATCTTCTTTTCCATTGTTGAGAGGCGTTATTTTAAATATAGCATTGTCGCCTTCCCGGATTTCTTCAAACTCCGGCACAGGCGGAGCATCCTGCTTTGCCTTGTGAATTGTAAACTCAGTCTGTGCTTCAAGATTTGTATCGGGAGAGCTGAGATATACGGTATAAGTTCCCGCATTTTTTGGCGCGACAATAGAATCGCCAAGCATATACGTAACATCCACAGGCTCCCATTCAACCTCGGAGCTGTTGGAGGTGTACACGATACGAGCCTGATACTGTACCTTTCCGTTATACGTAGTATCCGATGCGCTGAGCTTTGCATAGTTCGTAACTCCGCAGATACATTTTCTTACAAGAGTTTTGCCGTTGTTGGTTACTTCGTAGGAGTATTCGTGGAGAACTTCAGGTTTTTCCGGCTTTTCGGGGTCGGGATTGGGATTTGGATTATCCGGGTCGGTATTGTCGTCACCGCCACCTGAAGGAGGCTCTGTGTGCTTGTCCCACTGTGCGTAAAGAATTACCGTTTCACCCTTAACCTCGGTGAGGTTGAGGAATTCCGCCTTGTCCGCAAATTTTGTTCCGCTTCCGTCGGCGGTTGTGCTCCAGCCCTTGAAGGTGTAGCCCGTACAGGTGAACTCGTTTTTGGGGAGAGTATAGCTGACGTCGAACTCAAGGTCCTCCATTGTCGCCATTTCACCGCTGTAGCTTATTCCGTTGGGAGTGTTGGGATTGAACTCAACGTGGTAGTTGTGTGCCTCCCACTTAGCATAAATGATAAGATAGGGAGGGCCGCCCTCCGGAGGTACATATTTCGAGGGGTCGAATTCCGAGTTTACGGCGTATTCTTTTCCCGTACCATCGGGATTTGTGTACCAGCCGATGATTTTATAACCGGGATGGCTGTAGATGGTACCGGAAATTCTGACAATGTTACCTTCTTCAATGTCGATAGCCTTGTACTTACCTGAGCCCTTGAAGTTTTCGTAGTAGTGGAGCTTGTAAACCTGCTTGGGCTGTTCTTCCTCTTCTTCCTCGTCTTCCTGCTCATTGTCCTCGACACCGATTCTGTGGTCCTCGAAGCGCCCCTTGCTTCCGTTTTCGTCCGCAAGAATGTTAACCGTGAAGTACTGCTTGGTTGAGGGGTTGTCCATAGATCCCCAGAGGTCCATGTTACCGCCGATGATGTATGCCGTACCCGTGATGTGAACATTACCGTGGGTGCTTTGCTCGGCGATAAAGTTGCCGTCCTCATCCTTGGGGCTTGTGGAGATGACGCAGTTACCGCCCTTCATCATAATGAAGTTGTGCTCGGTTTCACCGTCGTCCGCCAGGTTGTGCTCCTCGTAAACACAGTAGATTTCGAGGCTGGTCTTCGCACCGCCCGAGAGATATATCGCACCGCCCTCGCTGCTTGCGATATTGTTCTTGATTTCGGGACAGGATTTGTGAGTATATTTTTTGTCCTTGTGAGTGTGGTCAAATTCAACGGGGTGCATCTCGTTGACACCTATCATAGCGGAAATCTGCTGATTGCCTGATTCCTTGCCGACAACCGCAATAGCACCACCGAGCTTGCCTGCCTTGTTGGCGCTGACCGTACCGCTGAGAATATCTGCGTAAACGTCGCTTGTGTCGGAGGAAACGTAGATACCGCCACCGTTTTCGCCTGCCTCGTTGTAGTCTGCACTACCGCCCGACATAATTACGTTACCGTCCTCAACCGCGATACCGCCACCGTTTTCGGTAGCCTTGTTGTATGTGATTTCACCGCTTGCAAAGGAAACGTTACCGCCTGAAACGGAGATACCGCCACCGCTTGCATCTGCTGTGTTCTTTGTGATTATACCCTTAAGAATATCGACCTGACCACCGTTAACCGAGATACCGCCGCCGTTAACCGTTGCCGTATTTTCGGAGATAGTACCGTCGTTCATGGTAAAGTTACCGCCGTTAACTGCGATACCACCACCGTTTGCCGTTGCCGTATTCTTTATGATTGTACCCAGAACGACATCAACCTGACCGTCGTTTACCGCAATGCCACCACCGTCAACGGTTGCCGTGTTTTCGGAAATCGTACCGTTTTCCATAGCAACGTTACCGCCGGAAACATAGATACCGCCACCGCTGAGTGTAGAGCTGTTTTGGGTAAATGTACCGTTGTTTACATTTACCTTACCGCCGAACAGCGAGATAGCACCACCGTTTTGAGTAGCCTTGTTGTTTTTGATAGTACCGCCGTTTGCGGTAAATACCGCATTGGATGCGGGAGTTGTTTCGTTACCGATACAAACGGCACCGCCGTTTTTGGTTGCGGTACAGTTTGTTATAACGGCTTCATCCGAAATGGTGAACTTACCATCGGTCATATATATTGCACCGCCGTTTTCGGCACTGCAGTTTGTGATTGTACCGCCGGAAATGGTTGCAACACCCTTTGAGTCGTCCATATACAGAACACCGCCGTCCTTATACATACGGATGAACTCTGTGTTGCTTGTGTGGCTGCCCTGAATTGTACCGCCGGTCATAGTAAAGGTACAGGCACTTGAGCCGCCCTTAGCCATAACGAACTGACCGGAGATTTCACCGCCGGAAATTTCAACTGTTGCGTAGCCTGTATTACCTGTGGGATTGATTGTACCGCCACCACCTACAGAGCCCGTTACAAGAGTAGTAGTTTTTCCGGAAATTTTAACCGTAGCGACACCGCCGTTACCATAAATACCGCCTCTGCCACCACCGATGGCAACGGAGGGGGAAACATCGTAGCCTGTGTAATAATTTTTTTGTCCTTTGCTTACAGCGGTAATGTTACCGCCTGTTATGGTTACAGTCGCACTGCCTGCGGATGTGTTTACACTGTTACCGCCACCGATGGCACAGCCACCTAGGCTTTCTGCGTAAACCCTACCGCCGGTTATGGTTACATAAGCTTCTTTTTCGTTACCTGCCTTCATTATAGAAGAACCACCGCCGATAGCTGTTCCCGCAACATGCTTTGCGGCGTCCTTAACTGCCTGAGGTGTGCTGGAGCCGTAGTCTGATACTGTCTCGTATGCGGGCTGACCGAAATTGTAAGCATAAACAGTACCGCCGTTTATAATTACGTCACTTGGACCACCTACACCCGTGTGTGCAATGCCGCCACCGATGGCAGTACCTGTTGTATGAGCAACAGCGGTTACAGTGCCGCCGTTGATAATTACATTTCCTATATCATTACCGCCACCGCCGATTGCGGTACAGTTTTCTATGGGCGTTGAGCCTGCGTATATTGTCGCACCATTGAAGTAAAGATTATGTACCTGACCGCTAGAGTCGTTACCGCCGATAACGGAGTTCCAGAAATTAGGTGCGACTTTAACCTTGTAATATGAATAAGTACGCGCCGCCTCCTCCTGCTTACCGATAACAGTAAGAGTTCCGTCATCGCTGTCGTCTCCGTCGGCGCTTGTAAAGGTCAGACTGCCTGTATTGACGCTGGAGTTATAGTGTATATTACAGAGTCTGTTGTCACCCTTTATACGCACGGTGACAGCGGTTCCCTTGGTGCCTGCTCCCGTTACGGCTATACCGCCGGTTGTTCTGTTTGTGCTGGCTTCATTTTTTGTAGACCAGATATTATCAATGGTTACATCACATTTTTTACCTGCAACGGAAATTGTTATATAATTTTCGGTGCTTGTTCTTGTGCCCTTGTTATTATTCCACGCTTTAATAACATCCGTGATATTTTTGTTGTTTGTAATATATTCAGCCCAGGGCTTACCGTTATTGGTGATTGGAGCGTAATCGGGAAGTATAAAAGTGCCATCTTCCGCTTCACCAAATCCGGAACTGCTTCCTGTAGACTGATACACATAATATTTGTTATTTTCCGAATGCGTACCGGATACTGTTTTTTTGGTACCCGATGTTGTATAAACAGAACCTTCGTATGTACTCGTTCCAAGTGTTACACTTCCCGCCGCAAGGTCAAAATAGATATAATTCTCCGCCGCAGCAGCCACCGCCATATAAATGGAGAAGCTTTCGGCAGAGAATGTTACCTCGCCGTCCTCGGAGAGCTCGCTTTCGATTTTTTCCGCTGTGCGCTCACCTGTTTCGCTGTCCTTGCGGATGTGCTTTACGGAAAGCTTGTTGCCGTCCTCGGTTTTTTCTGCGGGGATTGTTACCTCCAGAGCCTCGGGAATGGTGTATTCAACGTCGTTTACCCAAATGGAAATGTCGTATGCGAATACAAGAGTCTTGCCCTCACCCACGAATTCCTCTACGTCCGCAAGGGATACCTTTTCCACGCGGAGCTCGGCTCCCTCGGGAAGCATACCCTTGACGCTTACGCCGTATTTTTTGTCGAGAAGCGTCTGATTTTCAAGAGGAATATCCGAGTTGTAAAGCTTTGTAAGGAAGCTTCTGATGTCGTCGTATACGGCTGTGTCTCCGACAGATGCCACTCTGTTGCCGAAGGATTCGGAGGGAGAGGGTACCTTTGCTTCGGATTCTTCTTCGTCGGAGCCTTCTTCGTCGAAGCCTTCTTCGTCGGAGCCTTCCTCTTCGGATTCCTCGGGCTCTTCCGGTTCTTCTGTTTCTTCTGTTTCTTCTGTTTCTTCGATTTCGTCCTCGCCGTCCGCCTTAGCAAGCTTTTCTCTTCTTGAGTCGGCAAGCTCCTTGAGCATAACCGCAATGAAGTCGTTGTTGTCACCGCAAAGAATCCACTGAGCGAATTCCTCGTCGGTCATATCGTCCCAGGGGTAGGATACGGCGGAATCCTTTTCGTCCTCGTCCTTGCCGTTTTCTATATCAAAGACATACTGCTTGACCGTGCGGTAAAGCTCGCTGTCCTCGATTTCGTTTATGCGGGCGCTGAGAGCTGCTGCTTCCTCGGAATCGGGATTCTTCAGAAGCTTTGCGAGATACGCCTTGTTTGCCTTGTCGGAAATCCACTGAGCCAGCTCCTCGTCGGACTTGCCTTCCCAGAGATAGCCGTCGGTTTCTTCCTCGTCCTTGTCTTCTTCGTCCTCGGTTTCGTCTTTCTCAGACTTTTCATCCTCAGACTTTTCTTCCTCGGATTCCTCATCCTCAGCCTTGTCATTGTCGGGCTTTTCGGATGTGCCTGCACCTGCGCCCGAGCCTGCGGGCTTTTCGGGAGTGGTGGAATCCTCGGGCTTATCGGATTCCTCGGGCTTATCGGATTCCTCGGGCTTATCGGATTCCTCGGGCTTGTCCGATTCCTCTGTCTTTTCATCTCCGTCCGAATCCTTTTCGTCCTCGGGAGTCTGGTCTGCTTCGTCGGAATCCTTGTTGTCCTCGCCCTCTTCGGGGTCTGTGGGCTCTGTGGATTCCGTGGATTCCTCGCCCTCGGTGGAGTCACCCTCAGAATCGGGGACTTCGCCTTCGTCGGGAACTGTATCCGTGTTGTTATCGGGAGTTGTTTCGGGGTCGGATTCGGTTTCTGTGTCGGTTTCCGTATCCGTTTCCGTATCGGTGCCGTCCGTACCCTCGGTTTCGTCCGATTCCTCGGGAGAGTCGGGAGCTTCCTCTTCGGGAATTTCCTCTGTGTCGGGAGTCTGCTCGTCCTCGGTGGAATCTTCACCCTCTTCGGGGTCTGTGGACTCTGTGCTTTCCGTGTTTTCCGAGGAATCGCTCTCCGATTCGTTTTCCTCGGGGGCTTCGGTATCATTGCCCTCGTTGGAAATTATGGGGTCTTCGTTGTTTTCTGTTTCGGGTTCGGTTTCTGTTTCCGTTTCGGTTTTGGTTTCTGTTTCTGTTTCATTCGAGCCTTCGGATTCTTCGGGAGCTTCTACCTCGGTTTCTTCCTCGGGACTTTCTTCGGGAGTCGGCTCGCATTCGTCGGAGCTGTCACCCTCTTCGGGCTCTGTAGATTCTTCAGGTTCGGATTCGGATTCATCACCGTTGCCCTCGGGAGATTCGGTGCTTTTCGAGCTTTCGGTGCTTTCTGTGCTTTCGCTGCTGCCGTTTTCTGCGGGACTGTCGGATTCGGGGGAATCGGTTGATTCTGTGGACTCTGCGGATTCTGTGGATTCTGTAGATTCCTTTGCTTCCGTAGATTCCGATGCGCCCTCATCTGCGCCCTGTGAACTGTCCGAACTGTTCGAATTGTCCGAACTGCTCTCGCCGTCCGAGCTTTGCTTTGACGGATTTACTACATCGTAAACGTGCTTTCCGACATCTGCAAAGGTGTCGGCGTTTTCGATGGCGTTCATTCGCTCGGAAAGAGCCTTACCCGCTTCGCCCGGATTGTGCGTTATGCGAAGCTCGTGGTGAGTTGTGATATTTCCCTCCGGCTCGGCAAATGCATCGGGTATATAATTTTGTGTAAACACGCCCAGAGTCAACAGTATTGTCAACAAAAGCGCGCCCAGCTCTTTATTATAACTCTTCATTTACTTTCTCTTCCTTATTTTTCGGGATTTCTTACCGTTGCCTGCGCAGAACCGAGTGTAACCGTGAACTCGTCCGCAGTTACGTTTTTCTGCGTGTTCTTAAAGAATCTGTAGGTGTATGACGAATATTCCTCGTTGAAGCTTGTGTCGTCCTCGAAGGAGATAGCACCGCCCGAGGTCTTTACGTTTTCCATAACTGCGCTTGTGTTGTCGGGAACGAGATTGTCCGCATTGGTGGAAACCTTAACCGTACCGCTCACGCCCTGAGTCCACACCGTAAGAAGCACATACTCGTCCGTGTTCTTTACGTATTTGTAAATAGCCTTGTCCTCCTCGAGAACTCGGAAGGTTGCCTTGATGGTCTTCTTGAAGCCGGTTACGGTTGTTGCGTGTACGACATATGTGCCACCCGGCTTAAGGTCGTTCAATGTGATTTCCGCTGTGTTTCTCTGTCCGGCGGGGATTTGGTTTGTGAATGAGTCTATGCCGTTAACCGATACGGTATAGTCAATGGGGTAGTTTGTAAATCTCAGCTCATCCTCGTAGTTGCGAAGCGTAAAGGTGAGAGATTTTGTGTCAGGAGCAAGGACGTATTCCTTGTCGCTCTCCGTGAGATAGTCGCTTGTGAAGTAAATTTCACCCGCAACCGCAACCGTGGTTGCTTCCCTGCGGTATATGTATTTTGCGGCTACCGTCAGAATAAGGGGGAGAATCAGAATCACGGTAAGTCCGCGCAGTATGTATTTGAGCTTTTTTGATTTATCTGTGTTTTGGGGCTGTGCGTTCTTTGCCATGACAGTCTTCCTTTCCTTGTGATTTTTATCAGTCAATCTGAACGACGTTCAGAGAAAGCGTTACGATATCCACCTTAAGCGCATATGCGGGGTCGTTGATTTCCGCGGGCCAGGTTACGCTGAGCTGATATTTGTGCGAGGTAAGCTCGTTGGGAGGTAAATCCACGGACGTACCGAGCTCGGTGCCGTTTTCATCCGTGATTTTAAATTCGAGCGGAAGATTTCCCGCCGAAGCCACTTCAAGAGAATAGTTTACCGCAACCTCACTTGCGTTTCGTACCGTGATGGGATACTTGATATCACAGCCGGGATAAAATCCGCCGCCCGAGAGATTGAGCTCGGTGACGCCCGTTTCTTCGATTCTGAATGCGGCAACGCTTGCTTCCGTGTTGTTGTTCGTTACACCGCTTGTGAACCTTGCGATAAGATTACCGACAAGCGTAAACGTGAGCATAACAAGTATAAAAAGCGAAATTATAGTATATCTCGTTCCGATTTTTCTGCTCTTTGCCTTCACCGACGTCACTTCCTTTCTCTGTAAATTTCTGGATGGTTAAATCCCGTGTCTTTTTGTTTTCTCAGGCTTATTCGTCTTTGTTTTCTTCGTCCTCTTCGTCCTCGCCGTTGGAATTGCGCCTGCCAAGAGCCCAGAGAAGAAGCACAACGCCTATAAGAAGCATGCTTCCGAAGGGAGTTTTCATAATTCTTACCGCCGCACCGACGTAAGGAAGATGTCCCGTAACCTTGCCTCGGATGGAGGAAACAGCGCAGGGCTTGTCCTCTGTGTTGTTGGCGTCACCCTTGGTGATAACCTCGGATTCGTTTATTTCAACTATTCTGTGTACCACAAGATTGTAGTAATCCTGAATGACAACAACATCGCCCTTTTTGTATTCGTCCTCACGGCTTACGAATATAAGCGAATCCACGGGGAGATTCGGCTCCATAGAGCCTGTAAGCACAACCGCTACGCCCTTGCCGCCGAGCATCGGAAGACTCTGACCTCTGCTTCCCGAGTTTCCGAGGAAGGCGTATACGCAGAGAATTCCGAGAAGCATTATAAGCACGAAGCTCCTTGCGTTTTTCAGAGAGTCCGCCGCTGTGGCTTCGTCCTCGGATTCTTCTGTTTCCGCAAGGATATCCTCTTCGATATCCTCGATATTCCTTTTGAATATGTTTTTCATTGGTGTTTACCTCAAAATGTGTCTGCTGTCAGCCTATCCACTTTTCAACGCCCTTAATCATCTGAATGTGGTGGGTGTTTGCCGCCTCGTGGATGTCGTAGTATGCCCAGTGGCTGTTGTCCTCAAGGTCGGTGAACTGCATAAGCTGTTTTTCGTATCTGTCAATAAATTCCTTGTCCGCAACTCTTTCGAGAAGTCTGTTTACTATGGTGACAACCTCGGCTCTTGTGATTCTTGCGTCGGGACGGAAGTCACCGTCGGGATATCCCTTGAGATAGCCCTGCGCAACAGCCTTTGCTATAAGCTCATAGCACCAGTGGGACTTGTCAAGGTCGGTAAAGTCTATGTCTGCGGGGACGATTTCACCTACGGCGTTTTCAAAATAGCGCACGCAGATTGCAACGAATTCCGCTCGTGTAATGCTGTTGTTGGGAGCAAAGCTTCCGTCGGGGTAGCCGTTTATTATGCTTGCGCCCTCAAGGAACGAAACATATTTTGCAAACCAGCTGTCCTTGTCAACGTCGGAGAAGCCTGTTTTTGTCTTGCCGAATATTGTTTCGTCATAGTTTGCAAGGATTCTTGCGAAGATAGCCGAAGCCTCGGCACGGGTTGCGTTTCCGTCGGGACGGAAATCTCCCTCGGGATAGCCGTACATATAGGCTCTGTGGAGAAGTCTTGCGTCACCGCCTGCGGAAACATTGTAGTAGGAATTGTTATCCTCAACGACAATCAGCATATGGATGGTATATCTTACCTCTTCCTCTGCCGCCTTGTTGCCGAGAGCCGTGTCCGCCTCATCGGAGTCTGTTCTCCAGTGCCAGCTTAAGTGGAAGTTTTCTATCTTTCGGGGGCCAAGCTTTCCCGAAACGGAATCCAGTATGGTTGCATTCTCAAGGTCCTTTGGGATGCTGTCAGCCTCAAGCATTTTTTCGTTTCTTTCAATGCTGAACTCAAGCGGTACATCATAAGGATTATCACAGTAGAGATACACCGTATAACCGATATTGCCCAGCACGTGGTTGTTAAGTCTTACGAAATATTCGCCCTCGCTTCCGGGCTGAATCAGAGGAAGCTCCTCACCCTCCTTGGGGTCGCCGAAGATATTGAGAATCGCCGAGCCGTTTTCGTCAAGCTTTGTTTTGGCATTCCATTCGAGGTTGTGCTTTGTGTATGTAACGGAAGCATCGGGATGTGTAACACTGCCCGCATATGTAACCACAAGAATAAACATTCCCGAAAAGAAAACAAGCAGAGACAGTACCGCAATGGCGATAATCCAATTTCTTTTAGTTTTAGTCAAGCCCGAGTGCCTCCTTTCATGAATTTAAAGCACGGTGTACAAAAGAGTAAAAAATACAAATTCTGCGAAGTGCTTATAAAAAAGCAAAATCGATTTTGCTCTTTTATAGGCGTTCCGCCTATCGGATAAATCCGAGCCCCGTCCTGCCGCAAGGACAGGGCTTAAGTATTATCATATTATTAGATATATTGAATTAGTCAATCTGGGTAACTTCGAGGTAGAAGTTGAATGTTTCCTTGTCAATCTTGGTTTCCTTTGCAGCGATGTAACCGAGGTATGTATCAGCAGCGTCAAGTGTTGCATCTGCATCGTCAGTTACATTAGCATCGGCGTCAAAATACCAGTTCCAAGTGAGCTTGTAATCACCGATGATGTTGCTGAAGTCACCCTTTTCGATAGTAGTTGCATCAACATGATAATCACCAGAAAGCACATTAGTAAAATAATCTTCAATTGTTGCAAGATTTACATTTACTAAGCCATCAATATTGGAATAGCTATCTGCGTTATTTGCGGATTTTGCTAATGTCCACTTTACAGGGTAGTAATTTTCGGTTATTTCAAAAGTGTTGTAGTCGTTAGCTATGCCATCACTATCCTTTGCAACAACCTTTGTATAGTCTGTGTATGTACCTGCTTCGAGTGTTACCATTTTGAGAGCATTATCCTTGTTAAGTGTAACTTTAACATTTACATCTACTTCAGGATCGCCTGCGATTGTGAAAAGTGTAGCTGTACCTGTTGTACCAGGAGCGATTACCTTATCATCTGTGCTGGACAAAACACTAATGCCATCAGTATTATCAGCTGCGTTGTATTGCTTTGCGAAGAAATTAGAATCAGCAGTAAGCTCAACGCCAAACTTAGCAACACGAGCAGTATCATTACCGCTAACCTGTGTTGTATACTTAGCAAGTGTAGAACCAACAAAAGAGGAAGTTACAAGGCAAAGAGAGCCGAGAATGGCAATCATTCTTGTTGTATTAATCTTCATTGTTTTATTCTCCTTTAAATTTTATATATTTCGGACAGCGTTTTTAGAGCCGTAGCTCTGCGTTTTCCGCACGCTGTCCCCGTGTGGTTAACGCTATATATATATATCAGCGGTCTCCGCGGCGGCATTTAATCACGGAAGCCGTTAATACCTTGTTGTGTCGTGCGGATTATTCGTTGTCTCCGCCGTTGTCCTTTTCGGACATCTGAGCCTTGAGTCTTTCAAGCTCCTCACGAAGCTTGTCTGCCTCTGCTTTTGCTTCGGCATCCGCCTTCTTTTTCTTCTTGCCCTGCTTTGAGCGCACCGCAACGTCAAGCGCTACGTATGCGAGAAGGGGAAGACCGATGAACAGCATCATTCCGAAGGGTGTCTGCGCGAACATTGCGATATCACCGAGCTTGGGGATTCTGAACATAAACTTGCCCACAAGATTTTCGGGCTTTACGGGCTCTCTGTCCTCCGCATTGTTGGCATCACCCTTGGTGCGGAAGCTTCCGTCCTCGTTTATGCCGATGATTCTATGGGTTACCGTTGTCGTGCCGTTTTCCATATAAGTAATAACGTCACCGACCTTCAGATCCTCAGCCTTTACGGTGGTGGTGATAATCATATCGCCGACCTCAATGTGGTCGGGCGCATCACCGCTCATAGAGCCCGAAAGAACTATCATAGAGGTTACGCCGAAAACAGACGGCGGTCTCTCGGGGTTTATTGCACCCTTGATAATGATAACGAGATTCGATGCGAGTATAATCGCAAGAATCACACAGATTACGGCAGAAATAATACCGCCGATTTTGGAGCCTGCTTTTTTCTTTGACATACTTTCCTCCTTGTATACCGCAAAGCCCTGCAGAAGCTTTTTCGTGCGGTATAATTCAGTTTAAATTATATATATAATAATAAGGTAGAGTTTCAGAGTCCTTTAAACGGAAGGTCGAGCCTTAGAACGCCGACTATTCTGTTGTACATATTGTCAAGAAGCATCTGAGTTATTTCGCTGTCGTCCCATATTGCGTAGTCGACAACAAAGGCGAGCGTGGAGTAAATAAAAACCTTTGCCTGCAAACAGGAGCAGCCGAATGCCGTCATAATCTCCTGAGCATATCTCTCATAAATACCGTTGAATTCCATATTTTTTTCCCGCATCTGAGAGCCGAATACGGGGCTTACGGTAATCTGAACCGCAACACGCAGTGCATCCTTGAACCTGTCCACCTCGGAGAGCAGAGTATCAAAGAATTCCTCAACGCGGTCTATGTGGTCGAAGGTGAACCTGAAAAGCTCGTCCACCACAAGAGCAAGACCGTATCTTCCCGCACTTATCCATATGTCGTTTTTGTTTTCAAACCAATAGTAAAGACTGCTCTGCGAGAGCTTTTCCTCTCTGCACAAATCACCGACAGAGGCATTGGCAAGCCCCGTTCTCAGAAGATAACTCCAGGTTTTTGCGATAATCTCCTGCTTTTTATCGGAGGCATCATGGCAGTCCATTTAATTCACTCCCTTCAAATTACACGGCAGAGTGCCTTGTGTAACGGTCATTACAGACGTGCCTAAAAAAATAACCAATGCCGGGCTATATCAAGGACACGCAAGACCGAAAAATTTCACGGAACGGAAAATTCCGCATAATAATCGTTTAACATATTTTAACATTTAATTTTGATTTTGTCAATAGGTAAATGAAAAAAATTCAAATTTCGTCAAACTACAAAATTTTGACTTAAACAACAGAAACTGATTGCGTTATTTGTGCATTTTTGCTCTTAAACCGTAATATTTATTCCAAAAACGACCTATATGTTACCAAAAAGGTATACGATGTTTATGATTTGTCTTTAAATTTCGGGAGAGTGAGAGGGGAGAGGAAAATGAAATGTTCAAAATTAGGAAACGGACAATGCATAATAAATTATGCGGTTTGTCGGGACGCCCCGACAGGCACTTTCGCGCAATTTACCTCGGTTTAATTTCGGGGTTCGGTGCCCGCGATTCGGCTCCGCCCCCTCCCAACCCACGGTCGGGGGCTCATTCCGTGTCTGTTGCGGTGCGAATTGCAATTGCAATCCATTGTAATGTTGCCAATCCACGGCAACATCACAAGGCAACCAACCATCCCGACAAACCCCAATTTAGCACCGCAACAATTTTCAATAAATAAAAATTTTTCTCCGAAAAATTTTCTCCTCAATTCCGAATTCCGAATTTCAAAGACTGCTCGACAATCTTGATTATACATTAAGAAAAGCCCTCGCTTCCCCGAGGGCTTTTTCCACTTTATTTAACTCTTCTGAAATAAGGAAGTCTCTCAATCGGCGTGGGAATTCTGTGCGTACCCTTTGTGAAGGTATTGCCCAGCTCGTCAACCCATGTTCCCTCGGGAATAACCACATCCTTCTCGAATGTTCCCTTCGTAACAACGGGACATACAAGAATGTCATCGCCTACCATATACTGGTCGAGAATCTTTTCGTAGCCGTTTCCGGGGAACTGATATTCCATAAAGCGGAGCACGGGCTCGCCCGTAACTGCGCTCTCTTCGATTATCTTTATAATCTCGGGCGCAACCTCGGCGTGCATTCTGCCAAAGCGTGCTACTATCTTCCAGCTTTCCTCGGAAAGAACTCTCCACGGTGCCCAGGAGAACTGCATCATCGGGAAGAATACCGAAGCCTGTGCCATTCTGATGAACAGCTCCTCGTCAATGTGGAAGCCCGGCTTTACGTTGTAGCTCCATTCACCGCCGCCAATCATATCGGGGCAGATGAAGGGATGTCCGAGAATTCCCTGAACAAGAGAGTTGGGAACTATTGTGTTGATGCCGTCCTTTTCCCATCTGTGTCCTCTGTCCATAAGGCGCTGAACTGTAGGCTTACCGCCACCCTTGAAGGTGTCCTTGTATTCGTGATATGCAAATCTTGAGCCGAATGCAAGCCACGCCTCGTTCTGCTTGAGGGGAGAATATTTTCCTCCGTGGAAATCACGGGGTGAACCGTTAACGAATCTCTTGGGATGGTAGGATGTTCTCGAGCCACCGTCAAACTTGAAGCCGTCTACTCCGTATTCCTCCATAAGAGCCTTCAGCTGTGACTCAAGGAACTCGCAGTCAACGGGGTTTGTGAAGTCAAGCATAGCGGAGTAGCCGTTCCACCACTGCTGAATGGAGACTTCGCCCTTTTCGTTTCTGAGGAATGTCTTGGAGGCATTTCCGCTCTGATTAAGGTCTGCTCTTATCTGTGAAATGAACTTAAGTCCCGAGCTTATAACATAAGGAACAACCCAGAGCATAACCTTGAAGCCGAGTGCGTGAAGCTCGTCCACCATAGCCTTGGGGTCGGGGAACTTGCGGGAATCGAAGGTCCAGTCGCCGTAGTTATTCTGCCAGCCCTCGTCGATGATAAGTATACCCGGCACGAATCCGCTGTCGATAACCGTGTGAGCATAGTTGAGGATGCCCTCCTGCGTGGGATGATATGTAAACTCCATCCAGCTGTTATACTGAGCCGCCTTGAAGAAATCTCTTTCGGGAACCTTGCCACTGAAGGGGAAATGTGCCTTCATAGCGGAAAGATAAGCATCACGAAGTGTAGAGCCGTCCTCGTTCATTGTAACCTCAAGCTCGGACTCGATAATGAATTCACCGTTCTTGACGGTTACATCGAATGCATCCTCACTCCAGATGTATCTGCCCTTGGTGGAAACATACAGAGGCGCACCCTGTGTGGTTACATCGTGGGTGTACTCGTGGTGGAATTCGCTGTTTACGTCGTAGGGCTGTGTTGTTGCCTCGTTACAGCAGCCGCCGTACCAGTATTCGTTTTCTAAGATTTTGAATGTGTAGGTCATTGTGCGTTCCTTTCGTTTTTTGGTGCTTGCCGTCGGATTTAATCCTCCGAGCCTGCAAGGTCGTCCTTTATATATCTGAATATTTCGTTAAGGTCGTGCAGAGAGAATTTTCCGTCGTTGTCCGTGTCGTTCTGAAGATGCTCCGTGTCGGTGTCTGCGGAATGCTGTCCCTTGCCGATGGTGCATTTTATGATATTCACAAGGTCGGAAAAATTCGGCTCGTGACCGTTTTCGCCCTGCGTGCAGTAGGGAGATACCGTGATGCTCTCGTTTGCTGTATCACAGCCTGTGCAGTGTCTGTATTTTTTGCCCTTTGTGATATAGGTCGGCTTGCGCAGTGTTTCCTCAACCACCGTGTGGATATCGTCAAAGGCTACATGGACGGTGACATCCCTTTCCGTCATTTCGACAGTGTTGGGGTCGTGGGCGACAAAATAGTCGATTTCCACATTGTATATATCCTTGCCGTCCTTGTAGTGCCTGCTGAATTTGTCGTTGTCCCTTGTATGGCCTTCGGGAGCGATATGGGTATAATACGGCTCCTTGATGCCTTCCTTGCCGTCGAGACTCGTAACGAATCCGTATATACGGCCCGAAGCGGCATCCTCGTCACTTATTTTGGCTATAAGCGTATTGTGCTTTCCGTCGGGAAGAACATACCTGACCTCAGAGGGAGTACTGTAGATGATAACTCCGTCAATAAGCGAAAGCCCCGAATAGTTGGAGGGATAGTACCAATCCGCATTCGGAACATCCCAGTAGATGCCGGACTCTGTGACCGTACTTTCGTTGTGAGTTGTCCTTGAGTGTGCGATTACCGCAGACATATTATTGCTTTCGTTGAATGCATTGAAATAATAGTTGTCGTCATCAAAAACAATGGGCGAGCCATCGCTGATTTTGTAGCCGAGGCTGTTTTCCGAGGCATTTATACCCCAGAATGCATCGGCATAGGTTTCCTCACAGACAACGCCGTCCTCGTTTGTGAAGCCGAAGTGTGTGTTGGCGAAAAGCTCGGGATTTGAAAAATCCTCGTCACTTACAAGGAAGTTATCGTGGTGTACACGGGCGTGAAAGTCGGGAGTACGGTCGTCCCAGGTGACATCTGCGTGGTACCACTTTCCGTCAAGCTTTACGAGATTCCATACGTGTGCCATCTCCTTGCTCGAGGCGTACTTTACTTCGACTCCGCACTTGCCCGAAACATATCTGAACAGTCCCGAGTAGGACTCGCATACGCCCTTGCCCTCGGTTATGAATCTGTAGGCGTCGTGAATTTCAAGAGAGGTATCGTACTCGTAGTTAAGAACAATGTAATCGTGAAGAAGAAGAGCCTTGTCAAGGTCTGTTTCGGCGTTTTCCGTCACATATTCCGCAATTTCGTCCGTCAGAGCCTCAAACTCCGTCACAGCCTCGGTTATTTCGGATTTTTCCATGGAATAAGTCGGGGAAAAAGACGAAATGTAATAATTTCCGCCCTTTAAATACAGCGAGTATCCGCATTCCTTTTTTACATAAAACAGCTCGGGGTGCTTATCCATAAAGCCGTCGAAAAGAATCTGAAACTGTACGGCGTTAAAATTGCCGAGCTCATCGTAGTTTTCTTCGGTGATTGTAAAGCAGAAGTCGTCACTGTCAAAGACTATTTTCTCCGATGCGCTTTCAAGTCCGCTTAATAATTTTTCAAAGCCCTCGGAATATGCGTCCTCCTCAAGAAGAGCGGCATTTTCCTGATTTAACGCCTCGTGACAGAAATAGCTTTCTTCGGAGGGTTTATACTCTGCCGTGACAAATCCGCTTTGTGTGTCCGTGCCTTCCGCAGCCGTTACGGTGCCTGTCGCGAGAAGTACGAGAGCGGCGGCGATTGGTAAAAGCTTTTTCATAAAAGATATCCGTTCCCTTCAAAATAAAATAATTTCCTGTAAAGGTGATGTAACTACATTTTACATTTTATAACTTCGGTGCGGGAATATCAAGCGAAATTTGCGAAATTTGATATTTGGTCAATGTTTTGTTTCCGAAATTTAATATTTAATTATATGTACGGAAAATTTTATCCGTTGCACGGAGCTTTGTATTCTCTTGTTCCCTCAACATTGAATATTCTGTAGTCGGGAATGTTGTCGCATTTTGTAAACACCTCTCTGAACGCCTGCAGGTGCCTGAAGCCGTGCTTGTAGTTGGGGAACAGATAGTGACCCTCGCTCCATTCGTTCCAGTTGTCAAGAACAAAGAATTTTCTGCCGATGTTACCCTCGGGAAGTGAATCCGTCAAAGCCTTAACCTCGGTCAGAAGCCTCTTCCACTGCTCGGGCGTGAGCTCCCATTCCCAGATGTCTACTCTCGGGTTTATGCCGAATACCTTGTGCCACGGACCTCTTGACCACATTACGCTTGCGGCGTACATAAAGAATTCGGGGTATTTTTCTATTCTGTTCTTTATGCATTCTACCTGATAGTCAACTATAATATCACCGGGAAGCATAGGCTTTTCCATTGAAAGGTAGGCATCCTTCTGCTCCTTTGTGAGAAGTCCGTTGTTGAAATGCCAGCAATACTGATATCCGAAGTCAAAGCCGAGGCTCACAAGCTCGTCCGTTACCGAGAAATCCTCAACCTTGTGCTCTGCAAAATAGGGGATGTTGGTCTTGTTCCAGCCGTTGTCCATACAGCCTATCATAATATCGGGGAAGCCGTATTTTTTGATTGTCTTGCGCATTGCCGTCATGGCTTCCTTGAATTTTTCGTTTCCGCCGAGCTGATTTATAAGGTCACCGAGCGAATAAATGTAAAGCACGGGCTTGCCGTCTATCTTCTGATAGGTGGGCTTTGAAAAATAGTTTTCCACCCAGAACGGAATAAGATTGTCCGTGATATCCGAAATCTCGGATGCCGCACCCCATCTTTCCGAGCATTCCCACATAATCGCAAAGTCCATCATATCACGGTAGCGACAGTTGAAATATGCCTCGTGAATTGCGTGTGCAAATCTTAAGTCCTTGAGAGTTACGGGCTTTCCTCTGTTGCTCGCATATCTGTACCAGCAATGAATAAAGCAGTTGATTCCGTGCTCGAGAGCCCACTTTATCTGCCAGTCCATAACTATCGGGTCTGCCTCGTCGTAGTAGCCGATAATGGGCGTTCTTTCGGGGTAGTCTCTTAAATCCTCAAAGCCGTTGTGAATGTCCGCCGCACCCATTTTCCAGCCGGGGTAGTAGTGGCAGGCAACATAATAGTCGCTTTTTACCGGTTTCGGTTCCGGTACATATGAGAGGTAGTTGTTCATTGTGAAACTCCTTTTAAGCTCGTCCTGACAATTCGTTAAAAAAACTTACAATAATATATTGCAATTTCTGTCTATATGTATTATAATTATAAAAATTAGATATTTGGTATAAAAAAAGATATAAAATTTATAAAATCGGCTACAAAGACGGGAGAAAAGATTTGGAACAGATATCAATCGAAAGGCTGACGAAATTTTACTATTACAAATTCGAGCAAGGGTACTCCTTCGAGGGGCATACCCACTCCGCGTGGGAAATAAACCTGATTCTCTGCGGGACAATGAGCATAACCTACGGCGGAAGCGTTGTTACCCTTTCCGAGGGTGACTTTTTCGTGGGCGAGCCCTGGGGCTTTCACGCCAACCGCGCCATAGGCAAGGACACCCAGATGGCGGTTATTCACTTTGAAAGGTGCGATGCCCCCACAGGTGTCGGTAACGGCTTTTCCGCAAGAAGCCTTACTCAGGACGAATTCTCCATAGCAAGGCTTATGCTGGGCGAGCTTCTTCGCCGAAGATACGACGGAAACGGCGAGCCTATAGGCTCTGACGACGAAAAATACACCAACGCAAGAAAGCTCTGCGAGGTGCTTGTCTCAAGAGTTATGGGAGCGGGAGAGCCCGAGCTTGAAAACAGCTCTCCGAGAGTGCGAATCTACCGTGAGGCGGTGCAGTATATGGAGCAGAACATAAGAGAAAAGCTTACGATAGAGGACATCTCAAGAGCGCTTCACATTTCGCCCGCACTTTTAAAAAATGTATTTCACGAATACACGGGCGCGGGAGTTATGAGCTTTTTTACGGTTATGAAAATCCGCCTTGCGAGAAAAATGCTTGAGCGTGGGGAGAGTATTTCCATTGTCAGCGACACTCTCGGATTTTCCTCACAATGTTATTTTTCAACGGTTTTCGGCAAAATTGTGGGTCTGACACCGAAAATTTATCAAAAATGTCATTCCTCGAAGCAATAATTATGCAATATTGCTATTGATAAAATCATATATTTGGGGTATAATATATATTTGGAATAAAATACGGAGACTACGGCTTTTTTACCGTTTTTTCCCCAAGCGGGGTTTTTACCCGATTATTATTTTGAAAGGTCGGTTTTACATCTATGAACGGCTACGTAAACGAAAAGGCAAAGGTATATAAGGAATTCCTGAAGGGCAAGACCGCTACGGTTATCGGTGCGGGTATAAGCAACATTCCGCTTATAAACTTCCTTCTTGAAAACGGATGCACGGTAAACGTCAGAGACAAAAAGGAGCGCGAGGCTCTTTGCGAGACTCTTGATGTGGCAGCTCTCGAGGAAAAGGGAGTTACCTTCGGTCTCGGAGAGGGCTATCTTCGCGGAATAAGCTCGGATATAATCTACAAGACTCCCGGTGTTCGCTTTGACAATGTGGAAATACTCAATGCCTACGATGCGGGCTCCTACATCACAAGCGAAATGGAGGCATTCATCTCCATCTGCCCCGCAAAAATCGTGGCGATTACGGGAAGCAACGGCAAGACCACCACAAGCACTCTCTGTGCAAAGCTCCTTGAGGCCTCGGGTCACAGAGTGTTCCTCGGGGGAAATATAGGCAAGCCCCTTCTTTCGCAGATAGACGAAATCACACCCGACGACTTTGTTGTGCTTGAGCTTTCCAGCTTCCAGCTTCACACGGTGAACAGATTCGACAATGCGGGACTTCCCTTCGCATACATCAGCTTCCCCGATTCCGCAATAATCACAAATGTGAGCCCCAACCATCTTGACTGGCACACCTCAATGCAGGAATACGCCGACGCCAAGAGAGCGGTATTCGACTTTATGAAGGCGGGCGGAAGACTTGTAACCAACGCCGATTGCTCGATTTCCTCGGGCTTTGCAAGGGATGCCGAGGAGAGGGAGCTCGACATAGTTCTTTTCTCAAGAGAAGGCTCACCGAAGGCGGGAATATACTACCGTGACGGAGCAATATACAGAAGGGTCGGCTCGAAGGAGGAAAAGCTTCTCGACACCGACAGAATCATAATCCCCGGACTTCACAATGTAGAAAACTACATGGCGGCATATGCGGCAACAGAGCCTTATCTTTCCGAGGACGCCCTTGAAAAGGTAGCCACAACCTTCACGGGAGTAAGCTACAGACTTGAGCTCTGCCACGAGCGAGGTGGTGTAAAATACTACGACAGCTCGATAGACTCCTCCCCCTCAAGAACAGAGGCGGCACTCAGCGCATTCCCCGAGAGTATGGACAAAAAAATCAACATAATCCTCGGCGGCTACGACAAAAAGATTCCCTTCGAGACCTCCTTCGGTCAGGCGGTAATCAAGAAGGTAAAGCGTGCCTTCATCTGCGGAGCGACGGCAAAGAAAATCCAGGAAGCCATCCTGAAAACCCCCGGCTTCAACGAGGACACCACAGAGCTCATTATGTGCGCCGACTTCGACGAGGCGGTAAACTCTGCTTGCGATATGGCGGAAAGCGGTGAATGCGTGCTTCTTTCTCCCGCGTGCGCTTCATTTGATGCGTTTAAGAACTTTGAGGAGAGAGGGAAGAGGTTTAAGGAGCTTGTCAGAAACAAGTAATGCAAAATGCAAAGGGCAAAATTTGGGTTTATCGGGGAGGTTTGTTCACCCTCTAATCATTGCGTAAATTACGGTTATTGCGATTCCTGCTAACTCCCTCAGTCAGCTTCGCTGACAGCTCCCTCAAGAGGGAGCCATACCGTGCCCCTGCTTTGGTACGGATATCCGAGTTTTCGCAACGTCTTGTTCCATTTGGTTTTGCATATTGTTTCGGATGTTGCAGAAGGGTGGACTTCTGTGTGGCTCCCTCTTGAGGGAGCTGGCGCCGTAGGCGACTGAGGGAGTTCAGCGGGAAGCACAATCTTCAGTTACAAAGTGAAATTGGAGGGTGCACAAACACCCCGACAAATTCCAATTTCCAACAAACAAAAATTTTTCCATCGGAAAAATTTTCACCTAACCTTTTCACTCTTCACTATTACCTATAACCTTGATAATACATAACTCGTTATGTATTATCATTACGCGGAGTAAAAAATGACTTCAACAATATTATCAATATTCGAAAAACTGAAAAGCATTCTCACCGTGTCGGGCTACGAAATCCTCGGTGCGGAAAATGTGAGAAGCACCGCCCTTGAGGTTACGGACGGATTTTTCTCCTCCTCCGAAATTACAAAGAGCGGAAGCGTTGTGCTTTATCATAAATCAAAAAAGGAGAACGCAAAGACTCTCCTTATAGATGCCCATATAGATACAATCGGTCTTGTCGTTTCGGAAATCTGCGAGGACGGATTTCTGCGTACCGCTCCCGTGGGTGGGGTTGACAGACGAATTCTTACCACGGCTGAGGTTGAGATTTTCGGCAAGGAGAAAATCCGCGGTGTTTTCGCAAGCGTGCCTCCTCATCTTGCAAATAAGAACGGCGACGATTCGCTTCCCGATTTTGCCGATTTCCTTGTGGATACGGGTAAAGCACGGGACGAGCTTGTGGAAATCGTTTCCGTCGGTGATCCTTGCGTTTTCGTCGGCGAAACAAAAAAGCTTCTCGGCGACAGAATTACATCCGCTCATCTTGACGACAAAATCTGCTGTGCCGCTATTCTTTCCGCCTGCAAGGAGCTTAGCGGTACGGATATCGAATGCAATGTCACCGTGCTTCTTTCCTCAGGCGAAGAAACAAGAGGCGGCGGTGCTTTGACGGCTTCCTTTGTCACAAGCGCCGACGGAGCAATCGCCCTTGACGTGAACTTCGCCAAGGAAAAGGACGTTCCCGATTATCAGTCATCGAAAATCGGTGACGGTGCTATGATTTCACGCAGTGCCGTGACGGACAGAACTATGACATCCATCGTTGAAAAATGTGCGAGGGACGGAAATGTAAAGCACAAAATCATCGCAGAGGTGGACGGTACGGGTACAAATGCCGATACCATCGAGGTTGCCAATATGGGTACACCCTGTGCGGTGCTTTCCGTACCGATAAAATATATGCATACCCCTTGTGAGCTTTGCTCGCTCGGAGATGTGCAGTGCGTTTCGGATATACTTGTAAATACAATGAAAAGCTTTGAAAAATATGCAAACGAGGACGAAACCCGCCTCGGAATAAGGGTGCTGAAGGGGGATATTGTAAAATGATAAATCTTCTTCTGAAGCTTTGCTCCCTGGACGGTGTTTCGGGGTGCGAAAAGAATGTTCTCTCCTTTATTTCCGAGGAAATTATGCCCTTTGCCGACAGTGTTTACTACGACAGAGCGGGCAATCTCGTTGCGTTCAAAAGGGGTAAAAGGACACCGAACAAAAGGATAGTCTTTGCCGCCCACGCAGACGAGGTAGGGCTTGTAATCAAGAGCATCGAGGAGGACGGGACTCTCCTTTTTGACGATATAGGAATTCTCGCCTCGTCCCTTCCCACAAGAAGGGTTTTCGTAGGGGACAAAAGACTTCACGGTGTTATCGGCTCAAAGCCCATTCACCTTGTTCCCAGAGCCGAAAGAGGCAAAAAGGCAAAATACGAGGACTTATATATAGACATCGGAGCCCTGTCGAAATCGGAAGCGGAGCAGTATGTCAGTGTAGGCGACAGCGTTTCCTTTGACAGCGAGTGCGTTATGCTTTCCGAAAACATCCTCAAGGCAAAGGCGGTTGACGACAGAGCGGGCTGTACGGTGCTTATAAATCTCATAAAATCCGAGCTTGAATACGACACCTACTTTGTTTTCACAAGACGCGAGGAGCTGGGTACTCTCGGTGCGATATCCGCGGCGAACAGCTTGAAGCCCGATATCTGTATAGTGTGCGAGTCCACCACAGCCTCGGATATATGCGGTACTCCCGATATGCGAAAGGTAGTAAAGCTCGGCTTCGGTGCGGCTGTTCCCTTTATGGACGGCGGAACGCTTTACAGCCGTGAGCTTTATGCTCTTGCGGGCAGAATCGCAGAGGAAAAGGGAATCAAATGGCAGACCAAAACAATGGTCGCAGGCGGCACGGATGCCCGCTCCTTCCAGAGAGAGGGACACGGATGCAGAGTGCTCGGCGTTGCGCTTCCCACAAGATATATTCACAGCTCGGCGTGTGTCTGCGACATCCGTGATTTTTATGCACAGAACGAATTATGCAAGGAGCTTTCAATGGTTCTCGGAGGATTAAACAATGATTGATATAATAAAAAAGCTTTGCGAATTTCCCACAGCACCGGGATCGGAAAACGGAATACTTTCCTATCTTGAGGAAGCATACTCCGAAAAGTACGGAATTCTCCGTGATGGTATGGACAATCTTACAATAGTAAAAAAATGCGGCAAGGACAACGCAAAAAAGATAATGCTCGTCGTAAGAACAGATACCGACGGATTTATAGTAAACTACATTCAGGATAACGGCTATCTCCGTGTAACAAAGCTCGGAAGCCCCATACTTTCCTCCTGCGTATACGGTGAGCTTGTTTCGGACAAGGGCGTACACGGCTTCCTCGTTCCCGAAAAGGGTGCGGAAATCAAGGAGGACACGGCGAAATACTATGTTGACATCGGTGCCGTGGATAAGGCAGAGGCTGAAAAGCTTGTTCCGCTCGGAGACATTCTTGCGGTTATTCCCAAGGCGGAGGCTCTTGCGGGCGGAAGAATCGGAGGCAGAGGCGTCGGCACGGTTGTCGGTATTTCGGTGCTTCTTTATCTTCTTGAAAACGCAACGAGTGAGAATTGCGACCTGTACTTCACCTTCACAACTCAGGACTGCCTTCTCAAGAGGGGCGCAAAGACCTCGGCGTTTGATATTGCGCCCGACTTCTGCATAACGGTAGAGCCCTGCGAAAGCTTTGATGTGCCCGCATCCAACAGACGGGGCGAGGCGGTACTCGGTGACGGAGCGGTTATCCTTGCAAAGACAAGCGACTATGCTCCCTCGGTTTTACTCAGAAAGAAGGCAGAGGAAATCGCAGAGGAAAAGAAAATCCCCCACACGACCTGCGTTTACTCCGACAAGACCACGCCCGCATCCGTTATTTCAAAATGCGGAATCGGCTGTGAATGTCTTGCGGTTGCTTTCCCCGCAAGAAGCATCGGAAGCGGTGCGGAGATTGTGGACTCCTCCGACATTGAGAGCATAAACAGCCTTATTTCGGCACTTGTTTCAAGGCTTTGATGCGGTGAAAAAATGACGGCACTCGATAACTGTATAAAAAAGCTCAGGGACGAAAAGGTACTTACAAATGCGGCAATAAGGGTCGGCAAGGGCGACAGAATTCTCATTGACGGCTACTACTCCGACGGAAGCACGGCTCTTTGCGACAAAACCCTTTTCGATATGGCGAGTATCACGAAAATAATATCCACCTCAAGCCTTGCGTTTATAGCCATAGACAAGGGGCTTCTCGGAATATACGACAAGGCATCAAGGTACATTGCAGTCCCCGAGGACAAGAGCAATCTCACAATAGAAAATCTTCTATGTCACTCGATGGGAATAGGGCACAAAAGCCTTACGGCTGACGGTGTGAGCTACGACAACATAGCACAGCACATACTGTCAATTCCGAGCGATTTGCGTATAGGCATTGACTATGCGTACAGCTGTCCCGCCTTTATTCTTCTCGGTAAAATACTTGAGAAAATCTTCGGCAAAAGGCTTGATGTGCTTCTTCGTGAATATGTAACAGCCCCCTTGGGAATGCAGGATACGGGATATCTTCCGAATCCCGACACTCACGACTTTGCGCCCTGCAATTTCAGAGGTGAATCCCACAGAGTCAACGACTACAACTGTGATTTTCTCGGCGGTGTAGCGGGAAATGCGGGCGTGTTTTCCAATATTGCCGATATGACACTGTTTGCGAGGATGCTTCTCTCGGGAGGTTTCCCGATAATAAGCAAAGAGACCTTTGAGGAAGCGACAAAAAAGCGAGGAAACGACGGCTTTTCCGAGTCCCGCACTCTCGGATTTCTGTATGTTGACGAAAAATATCCGCAGACGGGCACGCTTTTTCCCCGTGGCTCGATAGGTCATTGCGGACACACGGGACAGTCGATTTTCGTGCACAGAGAAAGCGGTCTTTATGCGATAATCCTCACGGATGCGACAGCGACCCTGTCAAGGCAGAATGCCGACGGGTCATACGACTACGGCAGAGTTTGCAAAATGCGGGAGCAGATACACAACGCAATAGCGAAGGACATAAAAAACATAATATAAAGAGGAACGAAAAATGGAAATACTTGAAATCATAGAAAAAAGCGAAAGGGAGCTCAAATCGAGCGGAGCCTTTGAACGCCTTGAGGACATCGCCTTCAAGAATCAGATGAAGGTTATGGCGGCATTCAGAAAGTACAAGGTATCGGAAGCGCACTTTGCGGGCACGACCGGCTACGGCTACGACGATATGGGCAGAGACACGCTTGACAAGGTATATGCGGATGTATTCGAATGCGAATCTGCCTTTGTAAGGCACAACATAATTTCAGGCACACAGTGTCTCACGATAGGACTTTTCGGACTTCTTCGCCCCGGTGACACTCTTCTTTCGGCGACGGGCAAGCCCTACGACACACTTGAAGAGGTTATCGGCATCAGAGGCGAAGCGGGCAACGGCTCGCTCCGTGATTTCGGAGTAAAGTACGACCAGATAGACTACAGCGGAGACGACATAAATCTCGATGCACTTGAAAAGAAGCTCCGTGAGGACACAAGTGTAAAGGTAGTATTCATACAGCGCTCCAAGGGATACTCGGTAAGAAAGACCCTTTCCGCGGAGGAAATCGGCAAGGCGGCACAGCTTGTGCACTCCGTAAGACCCGAGGTATTCGTTGCGGTGGACAACTGCTACGGTGAATTCTGTGACGAGCACGAGCCGACCTACTACGGAGCGGACCTCTGTATGGGCTCGCTGATAAAGAATCCCGGTGGCGGAATGGCAGACTGTGGCGGATACATAGCAGGTACTGCAAGAGCGGTAGAGCTTTGCTCCTACAGACTCACCTCTCCCGGAGTAGGACTTGAAGCGGGAGCGAGTCTATACGGCAACACAAGAAACATGTTCAAGGGCATATTCTACGCTCCGCACACAGTATGCGAGGCACTCAAGACAGCGGCACTCTGTGCGAAGGTCTTCGAGAACATGGGCTTCAAAGTATATCCCGCCCCTGATGCTGAAAGACATTGCATCATTCAGACAGTAAGTCTCGAAACAAGAGAAAATCTTCTCGCCTTCTGCAAGGGCATTCAGAGCGGTGCGCCCGTAGATTCCCACGTAACCCCCGAGCCCTGGGATATGCCCGGCTACGCAGTACCCGTTATCATGGCAGCAGGTGCCTTCGTAGGCGGTGCCTCCATCGAGCTTTCAGCAGATGCCCCTTGTGTTGCGCCCTTCACCGTTTATATGCAGGGCGGACTCACTTATCAGAGCGGTAAGCTTGGCATCCTCTTCGCAGCACAAGAGGTTGAGGCGGCGAGAGTCGGGAAATAACTCAGGGGAATTGTTTCGGAAGATTTAAAAAATTTAAATTGGGGTTTATCGCTGTGTTGCGGGTGCGGATTGTAGGGAACGACCTGTGTGTCGTTCCGTTTCTTGCCATTTTGAATCTGTTGTGTATACAAAGACCGTGAAGACCGTTTACGGTCTTGGCGGGCTTGGTAGGGGCGGGGTTCTACTCCGCCCGTTACCCAAACATTCGGCAAAAATCCAAGCGGGAGGAGCAGAGCCCCTCCCCTACAAGGCGACAATGTGCATCGCCATATAAAATGCGAAAAT